>NZ_JBRREA010000006.1:0-147692 GCF_056759975.1 Stenotrophomonas sp. STEN031 | reverse complement strand
GTACGGCAATTTGCCAGCTCGCATGATCAGCCCCCTCCCTTTGGCCGCAGGCCAAGGGGAGGGTTGGGGAGGGGTGCTTCTGCTCTAGAGCTTTTAGCGCTTGACGCCAGCCAACACCGCAGCACGCATCGCCTCGTACTCCGCCTCACCCATCTGCCCGGCCTGCCTGCGCTGCTCCAACGCGCGCAGCTTGGCATCCACATCACTGCCCTGCGCTGCCTCACGCTGCAGCCGCTCGGCCGCCGAGTGCAGTTCTGGCGGACGCTTGCCGGCACGCACGATGGCAGCAATGAACACACCAATCGCCACTGCAAACAGCAGCACCCCGATCAGCCATACCGCCCAGTTGTAGCCTTCAAGGCCGGGAACATTCATCTCACGCCTCCTTCAACCAGCGTGCGATCTGCGGCGCGTAATAGGTCAGCACACCGTCGGCGCCGGCACGCTTGAAGCCGATCATCGTCTCCATCACGCACTTGCGCTCGTCCAGCCAGCCATTGGCCGCGGCCGCCTTCAGCATCGCGTACTCGCCGCTGACGTGATACGCGAAGGTTGGCACGCCGAACTCGGTCTTCACCCGGCGCACGATATCCAGGTAAGGCATGCCCGGCTTGACCATCACCATGTCAGCGCCTTCGTCCAGGTCCAGTGCGATCTCACGCATGGCCTCGTCGCTGTTGGCGGGGTCCATCTGGTAGGTCTTCTTGTCAGCCTTGCCCAGGTTGCCCGAGCTGCCCACCGCATCGCGGAACGGACCGTAGAACGCCGAGGCGTACTTGGCCGAGTAAGCCATGATGCGCGCATTGATATGGCGGGCCTCGTCGAGTGCGGTGCGGATGGCGCCGATGCGGCCGTCCATCATGTCCGAGGGCGAGATGATGTCCACACCGGCATCGGCATGCGATACCGACTGCTTGACCAACGCCTCGACGGTGATGTCGTTGAGCACGTAGCCGGTGTCGTCGATGATGCCGTCCTGGCCATGCGTGGTGTACGGGTCCAGCGCCACGTCGGTCATCACCCCCAGCTCGGGGAAGCGCTGCTTCAGCGCGCGCACCGCACGCTGCGCCAGGCCATCCGGGTTCCAGGCCTCGGCCGCGTCCAGCGACTTGCGCGACGGGTCGATCACCGGGAACAGGTCGATCACCGGCACGCCCAGTTCCAGCGCCTGTTCGGCCTCGCGTAGCAGTTCGTCGATGGACATGCGGTCCACGCCCGGCATCGATGCCACCGCCGCGCGGCCTTGCAGCTCATGCACGAACACCGGCCAGATCAGGTCGTTGCTGGTGAGCGTGTTCTCACGCATCAACCGACGCGAGAACTCGTCGTGACGCATGCGGCGCGGGCGGTACTGGGGGTGGATCATCGCGGTACTCCTTGATTCCGGAAACGGGGCTTACTGCAGCCGGTAACCCTCGGGCTGCAGTGGCTCGGGCAGCGGGCTGTGGCCCACTGCATCGAGCAGATCGATCTCGATGGTACGCACCATGGCGTCCAGCGGCAGGTCATTGGGTTCGGTGCCGAACGGGTCTTCCATTTCCTCGCCGAGCTGGTCCAGGCCGAAGAAGGCATAGGCCAGCAGCATCGATACCACCGGCGTGGCCCAGCCCAATGCGCCGGCCAGGCCAAACGGCAGCAGCACGCAGAACAGCCAGGCACAGCGGTGCAGCAGCAAGGTATAGGCGAACGGCAGCGGGGTGCCGGCGATGCGTTCGCAGCCGGCCTGTACGCTGGCCATGCCCTGCAGGCGCGCGTCGAACTGCGCGTAAAGATAGGGATCCAGGCGACCTTCGCGCAGGGGCACGGCCAGTTCGCTGGCCAGTTGGTCCAGCACGGCGTCGGCAATATTGCGTCGCGCCAGCAGCGCCTCCTGGTCCGGCTGCAACCAGGCGGCGCAGGCGGCGGCCTGGTCGCGCCCACGCAGGCGCGCGGCCAGGGCATGGGCAAACGCGATGACCAGGTGCGTGCCGCGCTCACGCAGCTGTGGTTCGGCAACCAGCAGCGCGCCCGCCGCACGGGCGAAACCGCGCGATTCGATCAGCAGGTGCCCCCACAGTTTGCGACCTTCCCACCAGCGGTCGTGGCAGGCGTTGTTGCGGAAACTCAGGAAGATCGACAACACCAGGCCCAGCAGGGTGAACGGCACCACCGACAGACCGCTCCCACCCAACGGGTGCCAGCTGCGGCTGAACGCCGCCACCAGCACTGCCAGCACGCCGATCGCCAGCACCTTGGGGGCAATGGCCGGCACGATCGAGCCGCGCAGGATGTACAGCAGCTGCCAGCCAGTGGGACGGGGGCGGATGATCATCGGAAAGCCGGTAACGCCTGCAACAGGCCAGCGACGCCGGAGGGCTTCCGGCCAGCCGTGTCATTTTACGCCCCCCGGCTGTACCCCGCCGGCACGGCGGTGGCCCCGATCAGATGACGCCGCCGCCGATGCTCAGGCGGATCACCCCGACGACAATGACGATGGCATTGAGCAACAGACCGGTCTTGGCCCGGCCGCGCTTGCTGGCATGGGTGAACAGCAGGCCGATGGCAGCGATGACCGCCCCCACGGCTGCGAACGGAATCAGGAACCAGTTACCCCAGCCAAGCAGTGGAATGAATGCCAATACCATCCACAACAGGGCAATAATTCCCCAAATCAGGCTGATCAGCCCCATGTGCCTTCCTCCACCAGATACAGCCTGCAAGATAGCCGGGAACACGTGCAGAGCAAAAGGCCTTCACCCTGGCCGGAAGTTCTCGACAGATTCAGCCGGCGCCATGGATCATCCGCAATTACCGATCACCGGGGAGTGAAACCATGAAACTTCCGCTCGTTATCGCACTGTCACTCGGCGTCGCGCTGGCTGTCGGCGGCTGCGCCAGCACTTCCAAGGTCATGCTTGGCCAGGCCCGCGCACCGGTGGACCCGGCCAGCGTGCAGATCTATTCCACCCCGCCGGCCGGCTCGGTGGAGATCGCCCAGCTCGAATCCTCCAGCGCGGTCGGCTTCGGCACCCAGGGCCAGACCGATGCGGCGATTGCCCGGCTCAAGCGCGAGGCCGCCGCACTCGGCGCCAACGGGGTGATCCTGATGGGCGTGGGTTCCGGTGGTTCGCCGGTTGGCATGTCGGTGGGTGCGGGCAGTTATGGCCGCCACACCGCCGGCGGCCTCAGCGTCGGCATCCCCACCCAGCAGAAGCGTGCCGCAGGCGTGGCGATCTGGGTACCGCCGGGCGCAGGCAAGTAAGTCCTGCTGCCCGGGTAATGCAACAAGGGCGCCGTGAGGCGCCCTTGTTGCAGGCAATGCGGTGGTGGTCAGCTGTGATCGCGCAGGAACCGCGCCATCGACGATACCCCGGGTACCGCCGGTTCGAATTCACCGGCCACGTCGATGAAGCCGCGCATGATGGCGATGTCGCGCGGGGTACGGTTGATCGCATCGCGCATCTCCGGATCGGCACCAGCACGCAGCAGCCGCTGTACCAGTTGCGGCAGGCCGTGCAGTGCGGCCAGATGCAGCGGACCGAAGCCGCGCGGGTCGCGTACATCCAACGATACGTCCTCATCCAGCAGCCGATCCACGGCCGCCAGCACCACGCCTTCGTCGCAGGCCGTGCCCGGTTCGGCGCGTGCACCCAGCAGCAACAGCAACGGCGTCACCGTGCCGGCGGAGGCCTGGTCCGGTTCGGCACCGGCCAGCAGCAAGGTATCCAGCAGGGCCAGCAGGCGGGTACGGTCACGCGAAGTGAAACCGTACAGCGCGGCACAATGCAGCGGCGCCAACTGCTGGTCGTCACCGGCATGCACGTCGGCACCGGCAGTGAGCAGGCGCGCGACGATATCCGGCAAGCCCAGCGCCGCGGCCAGCATCAACACGGTAACGCCGCCGGGCAGGCGATGTTCGAGTTTGGCGCCGGCATTGAGCAACGCGGCCACGATCGTGGTCTGGCGCATGCTCACCGCCGCCGACAACGGCGTGGCACCGCTGGCCGCCGCATGCTGTGGGTCGGCACTGCGCGACAACAGCAGGTCCACCACCGCCGCATGACCACCGCCGGCGGCACGCAGCAGGCCGGTGCAGCCCTGCGCATCGACCGCGTCGACGGCAAAACCAAGATTGAGCAGGCGGCGTACCGCATCGGCATCGCCGGCCATGGCCGCGGCCGCGACGTCGGCATCGCGCAGGGCGCGCAATGGCAGCTGCCAGCCACGCCAGTCCAGCAGGTCGGCCAGATCGCGACGTCCGCTGGACAGGGCAACACCCAAGGGCGTCTGTCCATCCGCCGCACGTGCATCCGGCGATGCGCCCTGCAGCACCAGCTGCTTGAGCGCCGCCTCGCGTGCCAGTGCGGTGGCCAGGTGCAGCGCGGTCATGCCATGGCTGTCGCGCGCCTCGCGGTCGACGCCATTGAGCAGCAGGTGCTGCTGCAGCTTCAGCCAGCCCAGGCGTACCGCCAGCGACAAGGCCGGATCACCGGCCGGCGAGGCGGCAAACGGATCGGCGCCACGCTCCAGCAGTTCCAGCGCGAATTGTTCGGTGCTGCGCGCACCGTGGTCGTGCTGCGCGCAAGCAGCCAGGAAACGGGTCAGGCCACCCCGGCCGGCCGGCGACACGCCCCGCTGCAGCAGTACCTGCAGGGTCGGGATCGCATCGACGCCACGCGACAGCAGCGCGAACATCGGGGTATCACCGCAGGCATCGAGCACTTCCGCTGCGGCGCCCTGCGCCAGCAGCCAATCGACCACGCGCGGCTGCAGGGCCAGTTCCGGATCGTGCAGCAGTCCACCCAGTTCATCGGCCGCGCACAGCTTGGCCAGGGGTGCCATGCCGTCGACGTTGCCGAATACCAGCGCTTCGCGCAGCAAGGCCAGCGGCGCGCGGTCGTTGAGCACCGGCACGGCGTCACCTTCTGCACCCTCGGCGCTGCTGGCGGCAGCATCGCTGACGGCCGCAGGTAATGAATAGCCCGGGTCAAGCAGCGAGACGATGCTCCAGCGGCCGGCGGCAGCGGCATGTTCGATGGCGCGACGGCCATCGCTGCCGACCACGTCGGCGCTAATGCCCAGGTCCAGCAGGCGGCGGATCAGCGCTGCCGAAACATGCTCGGCACGGCTGGCCAGCAGCAACGCGTTGCAGCCCTCGCCGTCAACGGCATGGACATCGGGCTTGTGCGCCAGCAGCCGCTCCAGCACCCCGGCATGTCCCTGCGAGGCGGCATCCAGCCACGGCGTGCGGCCAGCGGCGTCGCGCGGCTCCACATTGGCACCGGCATTGAGCAGGGTTTCGACGATATCGACATGGCCGGCCACGGCGGCCTCATGCAGGGCGCTGCGACGCTGGCGGTCGCGCGCATCCAGTCGTGCCTTGTGCTTGAGCAGCAGCTGCACACCGGCCGGGTCATCGTCATCGGTGGCGGCGGCCTGGACCAGCACCGGCACGCCATCGGCCGGTTCCACCTTGGCGCCGCGCTCCAGCAGGAACTTGCCCAGCCGCCAGTTGCCGGCCTGGCAGGCCACCGCCAGCGGACTGTGGCCATCGTTGTTGAGGGCATCGATCTCGGCTGCGGCATCGCGCAGCAGGGCTGCCACGCCGGGATCGGAACTGCGCGCGGCGTGGTGCAGCGGGGTATTGCCATCGGCGTCCGGCGTGCGCGGATCGGCACCGTTGGCCAGCAGGGTCATCACCGCCTCGGGACGGCCGTGCCAGCTGTCGCGGGTTGCCGCCAGCAGCGGGGTCATGCCCTTGTGGGCCTGGTTGACGTCGACGCCACGGCTGATCAGCGCACGCAGCAGCCGCAGGTCCGGCAGTACCGCCGCCAGTACCGCCAGGCTGCGCTGGTCGCGCGATTCGGCCGGCGCCGGCGCATGCGCATCGGCACCGGCATCCAACAACTGCAGGGCACGATCAATGCGGCCGCCACGGGCGGCGTCATACAACTGCGGCACCAGTTCGTGCTGCGCGATCGGCTCCAACGGTGCAGGCTCGGCCAGCGCTTCGGCAAACGGATCGAAGGCCGGCTGCGGATTGCCGCTGGCCTTCGCCGCAGCCACGCCCGGCGCACTGCGCATCGACTGCAACAGGTAATGCAACAGCGGCGCGGCGATGGCGGTGGCAATGGCCAGCGGCCAACGCAGGCCGCTACCAACCAGGCCCGGCCAGGCCGCGGCGACGATGGCCGCACACAACAGCAACACCACCGCTGCCGCGCCCAGGCCATGCCAGGAATCCAGGCTGCGGCCGCTCAGGGCCTGCCATTGCGTGCGCAGCGCGCTGTCCTCACGCTCCATCGCCTGCCATAGCGGCCAGGTACGCCATAGCGCCAACAACGCCACGCTGACCGCGATGCTCAGCGCCAGCACCGCCGCCAGGCTGCCGCTGTCGTGCAATGCCGCCAACGGCCAGGACACCAGCACCGCAACGATGGCCGCGCCGCCGGCCCACAATCCCAGCAGGCCAGGCAGTTCACGTTTGAATACGGCCAGCGACGGGGTCACGCTGCGGGTACGCCGCCACCACGACACCGCCAGCGCGAAGGCCGGCTGGGCCAGCACCCCGCATACAGCCGCGGCCACGCCGCCGAACGCCGTGGCCAGGGTCAGCAACACCCCCAGGCCCAGCGCGGCGGCAACAACACGGCTACGTAATGCTTCAGTCATCGCGACCGTCGATGCGGGCGATTTTCACCGGTGCCAACGGCATCGGTGGTGCCTGCAGGTGGAAACCGCGTTCGGCCAGGTTGGCGTGCACCTGCGCGACATCGGCCTGGGCCAGACGACGTTCGGGAGTCAGCGCCACCTCCAGCACGAAGGTGAACGGCGCCAACGTGCTACCCAGCACCGCCGGAATCACATCGAAATCATCACGCTTGGCGAGGTACACGTAGGTGTCCTGCTTGCGTTGGCTTTTATAGACGTAAGCTTGCATGCCAGCGGGCTTTGCCCTGCATCGGGAGTCAGAGATTGTGTCGGAAATCTGGCGCTGTTGAAAGGCGGCGCGCCTCGTCGCAGCGGGATTTGCCACGGTCTTATACATTCATTTACATCAAGATTCTGTTGAGATGGGGGTATGCCCGCGGTCCGGCTGATCGACGGGAAGCCACCTGTCGATATACTCGCGCCCCTTCGAACCCTTGGAAGACAACGTGTCGCCTGCATCACCGCCACGCCTGGCACCGCTGAACATCCTTGCCCACACCGCGACCACGGCGCTGGGTGCGGGCCTGGCTGCGCAACGACAAGGGCTGCGCGCGCGGCGCAGCGGTCTGCGTCCGAACGATTTCGGTGATGAACCGCTGCCCTGCTGGATCGGCCGCGTAGCCGGCCTGGAGGAAGTGACGTTGCCGCCGGACCTGGCCGGGTTCTCCTGCCGGAACAATCAGCTGGCCTGGCTCGCGTTGCAGCAGGACGACGTGCTGGCAGCGCTGCAGCAGGTGCGTGAACGCCACGGCGCATCGCGGGTGGCGGTAGTGATGGGCACCTCCACCTCCAGCATCGGCGCGACCGAAGAAGCCTATGCCCGGCTTGAAGCCGATGCCGACGGCAACCTGCATTTCCCGCCCGACATGCTGCGCCCACGCATTCATACCCCGCATTCGCTGGGCGATTTCGTGCAGGCCGCAACCGGGCTGGGCGGCCCCTGCGTCACCGTTGCCACGGCCTGCTCGTCCAGCGCCAAGGTTTTCGCCCAGGCCGCGCGCCTGATCAATGCCGGCCTGGCCGACGCTGCCCTGGTCGGCGGCGTGGACACCTTGTGCGGCAGCGTGCTGTATGGCTTCAACTCGCTGCAGCTGGTAGCACCCACGCCATGCCAACCGTTCGACGCACGCCGGGTCGGCCTGTCGCTGGGTGAAGCCGGCGGCTACGCGGTGCTTGAACGTGTCGGCGCAGGCCCGGCCACGCCCCTGCAGTTGCGTGGCTATGGCGAATCCAGCGATGCACACCACATGTCGGCCCCGCATCCGGAAGGACTGGGCGCACGGCTGGCGATGCAGGCAGCGCTGCAACGCGCCGGTATCGATGCGGCCGAGCTGGGTTACCTGAACCTGCATGGCACCTCGACCCCGGCCAACGACAGCATCGAAGCCGCTGCGGTTGCCGCGCTGTTCCCTCCGAGCCTGCATGCCAGCTCGACCAAGGGCTGGACCGGCCACACGCTGGGCGCGGCCGGCATCGTCGAATCGGTGTTCGCGCTGCTGGCGTTGAGTGACGGCGTGCTGCCGGGCACCTTGAACAGCGAGATCCCCGACCCGGCCTGCGGCCCGCAGATCCGCTTTGCCAATGCCCAGGCCGAGATCGACTACGCGATGAACAATTCCTTCGGCTTCGGCGGCAACAACTGCGCGCTGGTGTTCGGCAAGGCAGGATGAGACAGATGCTGGAAGCTACCTTGGAAGGTGTCGGATTCTGGGGCAACGGCCTGCCCGACTGGGACAGCGCCTGTGCCTGGATGCGCAAGGGCGAACGCCCGCAGGACCCGCCGGCGCGCCCGTCGCCGCAGCTGCTGGCTGCCAATGAGCGGCGCCGCGCACCCGGCACGGTGGCGGTCGCGCTGGAGGCCGCGCTGGCCGCCTGTGAGGCGGCCGATCGCGCACCGGCAAGCCTGCCGTCGGTGTTCACCTCCACCCACGGCGAGCTGACCATCACCGATTACATGTGCGCCACCCTGGCCACCGACCCGGCTGCCATTTCGCCAACCAGGTTCCACAACTCGGTGCACAACGCCGCCGCCGGCTACTGGACCATCGGTGCCGGCGCACACGTCGCGGCCACCGCGATCAGCGCCGGCCACGACAGCTTCGCGCAGGGCCTGCTGGAAGCCATGGTGCAGCTGCAGGCTGGCGAGGAAGCGGTGCTGCTGGTCGCCTATGACGGCAACGCCAGTGGCCCGGCCGCCGAAGTGTCACCCAGCAGCGGCCTGCTGGGTGCCGCCTTCGTGCTGTCACGCAGCCCATGCGATGGCCTGCCGGGCTTGCAGCTCAAACTGCATGACGCAGCACCGTCAGCGATCCTGCGTGATGTGCCGCAAGGCCCACTGACGCAGTTGTTTGCCGACAATGCGATGCACCCGGTGCTGCCACTGCTGGAGGCCCTGGCGATGGATCAGGACACGCTATGGATGCGCGCAGGCGCGCAGCAGTGGCTGGAGATCGGCATCCGCCATGACTGAACCGGGCCCGCTGTCCGCGGACAATGTCGCCGTGGTGATTCCGGCACTGAACGAAGAACTGCGCATCCGCCAGGTGGTCGAAGGCGCGCTGCAGTACTACCCGCACGTCATCGTCATCGATGACGGCTCAACCGACCGTACCGCCGACTGCATCGCCGATCTGCCGGTCACGGTACTGGGCCACCCGCAACGCATGGGCAAGGGCCAGGCACTTCGCAGCGGCTTTGCCGAAGCCAGCCGACGTGGCCTGCGCGGCGTGCTGACCCTGGACGGCGACGGCCAGCATGTTGCCGCCGACCTGCCGCGCCTGCTCGCCAGCGCCAACCGCCACCCCGGCTGTATCATCATCGGTGCGCGCCTGCGCAAGCGCGCATCGCAACCGCTGTACCGCCGCCTGGCCAACGAGTTCGGTGACTGGGGCATCGCCTGGGGCACGCATTACCAGGTGGCCGACAGCCAGAGCGGGCAGCGTTTCTACCCGGCCGAGGTGATCGCCCTGCGCGACATCGCCGCCGAGGGTTTCGTGTTCGAAGCACAGGTGGTGATCTCGGCTGCGCGCCAGCTGGGCACGCGCTGCGTGTCGGTACCGATCGAATCACGCTACCGCTGCGCCGACAGCGACGAACAATTCCGCCCCAGCCATTTCAAGCCGCTGCAGGACCTGTACCGCATCACCAGCCACATCGTGCTGCTGGCGCTGCGGCATGGCCATGTCTGGCGCGTCTACCGCACCATCCGCAGGAATCCGCCAGTGATCGACAGCACCGACGTCGCCAACTGAGCGACCACGCTCAGCCCATGCCGCCGTTGATGCCGATCACCTGGCCGTTGATATAGCCGGCGGCATCGCTGCACAGGAAGGCCACCAGCGCCGCCACCTCTTCCGGCTTGCCGGCGCGCGCGGCCGGTACGGTCTGCTTGATCAGCTCAGGCGGAAACGCATCGGCCGCCATCTGGCCCTCGATTACCCCCGGCGCGACCACGTTGACGCTGATGCCACGGCTGGCCATTTCCCGCGCCAGCGACTTGCTTGCCCCATGCAGGCCGGCCTTGGCCGCGGCGTAGTTGGTCTGGCCGCGATTGCCCAGCACGGCCGCCACCGACGATACGCTGACGATGCGCCCCCAGCGCGTGCGCGCCATCGGCAACAGCAGCGGCTGGGTCACGTTGAAGAAACCGTTGAGGCTGACATCGATCACCCGCTGCCAACGCTGCGCATCCATGCCGGCCATCGGCGCGTCATCGTGGATGCCGGCATTGTTGACCACGATCTGGATGGGGCCATCGACCAGCAGGGCCACCAGCGCGGCATTCACCGCTCCATCATCGGCAACATCGAAGGCCACCGCCTGCGCACTGCCACCGTCAGCGACGATCTGCGCCACCACCGCTTCGGCGCGCGCCAGGTTGGCGTTGGCATGCACGATCACATGCACGCCGTCGCTGCCGAGCCGATGGCAGATCGCGCCACCCAGATCACCACTGCCACCGGTCACCAGCGCACGTCGCTGCTTGCTCATCAGGGGTTTGCTCCGCTAGGTCTCATTGAATATTCATGGCAGCTGCAGCATCACCGCGGCACGGCCTTCTGCCAGCAACTGCCTGCGGTGATGGATGCGGAAGGCATACTGCTGGCTGCCCTCGCCTTCCACCAACACCTGCGCGGTCGCCTCCAGTGCATCGACCAGGTCATCAATGCGCGCCACATGCAGCTGCACGTCACGCAGCGCGACCAGTACGCCCGGCAGCACCGCGCCACCCCGTTCGCGCCCGCGCAAGCCACCATGCACGGCCATCGCCTGTGCACCATATTCGCAGAGGTGGATTGCGCGCAGCTGGCCGTCATCGCACAGCGGATGCGCCGCATCGCGGTGGTTGAACGCCCGTAGCGCGATGTCCTGCGCCGACCAGCTCACGACCTCGTCCCACAGGCACATGCCGCCCTGATGCGGGACCAGTTGCAGGATTTCCTCACGTCCCAGCATGGCCAACCTCCTGCAGCGGATGCCGCGATATCAGCAGGGCCAGCACGAAATTGCAGACCACGCCCAATGCCACCGTGCTGCCGATCGCACGCAGCACCGGTATCGAGGACAAGCCAAGCAGGCTGAACACCAACAAGGTCATCACGCTGCATACCAGCAAGCCGTGCAGGGTGCGCAGCTGGTCGGCATGGCTGTCGCCTGCGTGTTCGAAGAACAGCCCGTAATCCAGGCCCAGGCCAGCGGCGAGGATCAAGCCGATAAGGTGGAACAGGTTCAACTCCACGCCCAGGCCGCGCAGCACCGCCAGCACCAGCACGGTCGTCAGCAGCATCGGCAGCAGCACCCGCAACACGCGCCGTGACGAGCGCAATGCAGCGCCAACGGTCAGTGCCAGCAGCAGTACCGCAAGCGCAAGCGCGACCAGCACACGGCTGCGATAGTCGGCAACAAGGGATTCGGAGGCCTGCTTCATGTCCAGCAGCTGCGCGCCATGCAATTGCGCCGTGCTGGCCACCGCGGCCACATCGTTGAGACCGCTGAGCGAGACCAGCGCGATGGCGTGATCCTTGCCCTGCACCAGCAGGCCATCGACTGCCGTCGCCAGCGGCGTGCCCTGCAGATCAGCCGGTTGCAGTGGCGGCGCACGGCGCGCATGCTGCACATCGGCGACAAATGGCTCGAACGCATCATCGATGAACGGCGTTCCCGCCACCGCCGTTGCCAGCGCCGCGCGCAGGCTGGCTTCATCGGGCAGCTGTTGCTGGCGCTGGCGCTGCACGGCGGCGCTGGGCAGATAACGCGCCGCCATGTCGTAGCGCTCCAGCGCGCCGTTGGCGACCAGCGCATCCAGGGCCGGCCGCAGCCGTTCACTGGCGGCCAGCGCAGCCTGTGCGTCGCTGCCGCGCACGGTGACCAGATAGCGCACATCCGGCGCGCCCAGTTCGCTGCGCAGCTGCGCATCACGCTGCAGGTCCTGCGGGTCCACCGGGGTCAGCCGGCCCAGATCGTTCTGCCAGAAGGTGCCCGGGGCAAACACCATCACCGCCACCGCCAGCGCGGCGAGTACGGCCAGTGACCAGCGCGGCCGTGGCAGGCGCTGGGTGTGCTTCCACAGCCGCGCCAGCCGATCGGAGTCGGCGAAATCGCGTGTTGCCGGGTCAATCAATGCCGGCAACAGATAGCGCGTGGCCAGCGCCGCCGTCGCCAGTGCGGTGATGGTGAACACCGACAGCTGTTTCAAACCATCCACGCCGGAGAACAGGAAGGTCAGGTAGGCAATGCAGGTGGCGATCACCCCCGTGCCCAGCGTCGGCCACAGCGCGCGCACGTTGTCCCATGCCGAGCGACCCGGCCGCTGGTGGCTGAAGAAGTGGATGGGGTAGTCCTGCACCACGCCGATCAGGGTGAAGCCGAACGCGATGGTGATGCCGTGTACGCCATCAAAGCCCAGCGCCACCGCGCACAGCCCGGCCAAGCCGGCACTGGCCAGCGGCAAGAAACCCAGGATCGGCATTTTCCAGCTGCGGTAGGCGAACCACAGCAGCAGGATCATGCCGATGGTATCCAGCGTGCCGATCATGCCCGCTTCGCTGGCGGTGCGGTTGCCGATCTTGACCGAGAACGCGCCCGGCCCGCTCAGCTCGATGCGGCTGCCGCTGGCAGCGGCGATGCCGACAAACCGGTTGTTGATCGTATCCACCGCCAGTTGCTGGGCGCCAGGATCAAAGCCGGCCGCATGGGTCTGCACCAGCAGCAACGCCTGCTTGCCGGCGCGATCGAACCAGACATCATCGATACGTTGCGGCGCATTGGCTGGTTGCAGGGCCTCGGCCACGCGCAGCACCTGCAGGGTGGGATCGGAAGGCAGCAGGGGTTCGATCAAACCACCGGCAGGCGAGCCAAGGTCCTGCAGGCGTGCCTGCAGTTCTTCACCGAGACGGGCGCTGGAAAACGCATCTGCCGGCAATGCATCGATCAGATAGCGGTAGGGCAGCAGACGCTCGGGGAATGCCTCCAACCCGGCCTGCTCACCATTGGCAACCAGCTCGAACTGCGCATCGGCAGCCAACGCTTCACGCAGCGCGCGCGACTGCTGCGCCAGCTGCTCGGGTGCGGCCCCGGACAGTGCGACCAGCAACAGCCGCGCACCCGGGCCTTCGCCCAGTTCATCCAGCAACAGCTTCTGCGCGGGCGTACGTGCGTCGGGCATGAACTTGCGCAGGTCGCCGCTGACCTGGATTCGGCTGCTGATCCACATGCCCAGCACGCCAAGCAGCAGCAACCAGGCAATGGCCAGGCCGATGCGCTGCATGGATGACAGCTTCAACGCGTGCCACCGGCACTGCACAGCCCATTCAACGCGGCGGCGTCGCGAACGGCGGCCGCGGCAGTGGCGGCACCGCCCAGCAAGGTGCGCTGCACCTCGCCCTTGGCCGGCTGGGTTTCGATGCAGCGCAGTTCAGCGTTCTGGCCGTGCAGGATCACCGACCGCACGCGCCGGGCCAAGGCCTCTGCCTTGGGCGTCAGCTGCAGTTGCCAGCGCTGCGCACTGCCGGAGGCCTGCAGGCGGTAGTTCTGCTCCAACGCGGCCAGATCACCGGCCAGCATCGCCCCGAAACTGACCTGCAGATCGGCCAGTTCGGGCACGCGTTGCAGCGCAAACACCCGCGGCGGCTTGCCGGCGCGGGCAATGCTGACCTGGCCATCGGCGATGGTCGTTGTCTCTGCATAGGGCGTGCGCACCTCGCGGACCAGCGTGCCGGCATCCGGGCGGCGGTACTGGCCTTCGACCCGCAGCGGCTCCTTCAGCAATGCCGAGCCACGCAGTTCGACGAAGTTGGTCTGGCTGGGTGCCGGCTGCGCCAGTTGCCGCAGTATCCATGTGGCATCGATGCCACTGGCCAGGACGGGGCTACTGGCCAGCAGGCCGGTCAGCAGGCACGGGAGCAGCCGTCGCACGGTCTTGGGGATGCCAGAAATCATAGAAATTGAACCAGTTGTAAGGGGCCTCGCGCAGGTGATGCTCCAACCTGCCGGCATAACGGTGGATAAGCGTGGAAAGGATCTCCGCCCGGCCGCGGCGCGGGATATCCACCACCTCGGCGAATGACTCGAAGCGCAGGTCGTAGCGGTTGCCGCCAAGGTACAGGCCAAAGGCCAGCACCACCGGTGCCTTCAATGCGTTGGCGATCAACCACGGCGCTGCCGGAAACGCAGCGTCACTGCCCAGCAGCGGGGCGGCGACGGCCGGTTCATCGGGACGCGCCCGGTCCACCAGCAATGCCACCATCGCACCATCTTCCAATGCCTGCTGGATGGCCAGCACGATCGCGGTGCCGTCCTGTGCGGCATCGATGATGCAATCAGCCAGCTTGGGGTCGAGTTCGGCCAGCAGTTCGGTGATGGCGGCATTGTGCGCGCGGTCCATCAGCACCCGCAGCTTCAGGTCCGGGCGCATCCTGGCCAGTACCCGCAGCGCATCGAAGCTGCCGAGGTGGGAACCGAACACCAGCACCCCGCGCCCCTGGTCCAGCTGCTGCAGCAAGGGCTCGGTACCGCTGCTGCGGATGTCGAACAGGGCGGTGCGGCCGGCCAGCAGGAACACCCGATCCAGGATGGTGGCGGCGAAGGTATGGATATGCCGGGCCACTTCCAGCGCACGCGCCGGACGCCCGCGCAGGCGTCGCAGGTAATCGGCGGACGCGCGCCGTTCGGCACCCCGCACACAGTAGAAATACAGGGTGATCGGGTACAGGCAGGCGCGCGCGATGCCGCGCCCGCCATGCCGCGCGATGCCGCCGATCAAACGAATGGCGAACCGTCCGCCACCTTCGGGACGATGCTTCCAGTCCGCCTCGTTCATGCGCCTGCGTCGCCTTCGACCAACACCAGCTCGCCACGCACCAGCAGCTGGTCCTCGCGCAACACGCGGAATTTCCAGCGTGGCGCCTGGCCTTCCAGCTCCACCCGTGCCTGCTGATCCGGCAGCAGTGGTGCCATGAACTTCACCTGCGGCAGGCGCAACGCGCCGACCGCCTGCCCCTGCTCGATCGCCACCGCCTGCAGTACCTGCTCCAGCACCACCACGCCAGGCACCAGCGGCCGACCGGGGAAATGCCCGGGCAGGCAGGGATGATCGGAGGGAATACTGAACTGCATCAGATGCTGTACCGGCGACTTTGGCACACAGGATACCGGCAGCCTTGTGTTTCAGCGCAGCAGGTCGCGCCAGAACGCCGGGCCCAGCTGGCCCATCTGGCGCAGGAAATCCCAGGCATTGCGGTAGGGCCGCTGCGGGAAAAACTGCGAACGCACGGCGTACTCCACTGCGAAAAAGCCACCGATCAGGCCCCAGTCGGCGATGTTCGCGCACCACGACCATTGTTCATGGGTCACCGGCCACCACGGTTGGATGCCGAAGGCGGCCAGCAGACCGTCGGGGACGGCGCTCATCGCCAGGCCCAGATTCACCGCCGCCAGCAGCACCAGCACCAGCGCCCAGGCAGCACTGAGGCGGCGCGTATAGCGCTCCAGTGCCGCGGTCACCGGCATGCCGGCGCGGCTGTACAGGGCCTGCACGATGCGGGTGATCAGCGGAATCCGCCCGGGCAGCAGTGAGCGCGCGAAACCCCAGGCCACCAGCAGCGGAAACACCACCGGTGGCGCCAGCAGCAGCATCCACGCCCAGGCCGAACCGCCCAGCCACCACAACAACGCACAACTGGCCGCCAGCAGGCCCCATGCCCACGCCTGCCGCCGCGCCAGCGGTTCCAGCAGGCACAGCAGCACCAGCCCGGCCAGGGCGGCCGCGGCCCACATGCCCTCGTTGCGCAGGCTGGCCACATGCGACAGCACCGGATAGGCCAGCAGCAGGATCACCCGCAGCGCCAGCGCCACCGGCCCGTGGCCGGGTTCAGGGCTGGCGGCACTCACGCCGTTCAGACCGTCTTGTTGGCTTGGATATGCGCCGACAGGGCCCGCAAGGAACCGAAAATACGGCGGTTGTCCTCGTTGTCCGAACGCAGCTGGAAGCCATAGTGCTTGCTGATGGCCAGCGCCAGTTCCAGCGCATCGATCGAATCCAGGCCCAGCCCGTCGTTGAACAGTGCCGCCTCCGGATCGATCTGGGCCGGGTCCACGTCTTCCAGGTTCAGGCTCTCGACCAGCAACCCGGCCAGCTCGCGCTCGGCTTCATTTTGTTGCGACATTTCCATACCCACGGCAAATAGACCCGCAACGATCCGGCATCGCCGACGGTTGCGCAAGCATGACAGTTCAGACGCGCGGGGTATCATTGCCGTCTCTGCGATGCCCGATACGCCGTGCAATGACGTCCCCGCTCCACGCCCGCCGCCGCTTCCACCTGCGCGCCACCTGCCTGCCCACCAATGTCACGGAGGTCTGAGATGAATGCCCAGACGTCTCCGGCGGCGGCTGCCGCGCTGCACATCGACTATGCCGATCCCTCGCAGCTGCCGGCCCTGTTGGCCGATCCGCAGGTGCTGGCCGTTTTCGGCTTCCAGGCCGGCGACGCGGCGGCCCCCAGTGACGATCCGCGCTATCTGCAGGTAGGCCTGCAGGCCGACGGCGTGGCCAAGCTGGAAGTGTGGCGCAGCGACAAACCGGTCAGCCATGGCCGCGATGCCAACGGTGTGGCCTGGGCCAGCGACGGTGCGCTGATGTTCGGCGCCCTGCAAGTAGACGAAAACCTGCACGGCGGCATCCTCGGCGCCTCCGAACACGCCTACGCCCAGATGCTGCAGGCATTGTCGGCGCATGCCTATCCGCATCTGCTGCGGATCTGGAACTACCTGGATGCCATCACCGAAGGCGAAGCCGACAACGAGCGCTACCGCGAATTCTGCGTCGGCCGAGCACGCGGCATCGGCGCTATCGACACCGCCACCCTGCCCGCCGCCACCGCCATAGGTCGGCTGGATGGGGTGCGCGTGCTGCAGGTGTATTGGTTGGCCGCACGTGATGCCGGCACGCCGCTGGAAAACCCGCGCCAGGTCAGCGCCTACCGCTACCCGCGTCAATACGGGCGGCAATCGCCCAGCTTCGCCCGCGCCTTGCTCGCCGCGGGCGGCAGCCGCCTGCCGCTGCTGCTGTCGGGCACCGCCAGCGTGGTCGGCCATGCCACCCTGCATGGCGACTGCACGCAGCGCCAGCTGCAGGAAACCTTTGCCAATTTTGAAGCCCTGATCGGCGCGGCCCGCGCGCACCGGCCGAGCTTGCCAGCGCAGTTCGGCGAGGGCAGCCGGCTCAAGGTCTATGTGCGCGATGCGGCTGAAATCGGCGATGTGCGCGCGGCGCTGGCCCTGCATCTGCCGGCGCAGGTGCCGTACATCGTGCTGCATGCCGCGGTATGCCGGCGCGACCTGCGGGTCGAGATCGACGGCGTCCACGACGCCTGACAGCCTTCAGGCAGAGGCGCCGCAGCAACAGCCGCGGCGTGGCGCCTGGTCAGTGCCCCAGCAAGGCCAGCACCGCATCGCGCGGCAACTTGCCGGTGTCATTGCGCGGCAGCACCGCCACCTTGCGCAATGGGCGTGGCAGGAACACCGGATCCATGAACTCGCGCAGATCGCGCAGGATGTCGGCCTCCTCGCGCCCGGGTGCCACCACCAGCGCGGCAATGCGACCCACCGCGTGGCCGGGCTCGGCGGCCAGTTGCACCACCACCGCATCCACCACACCGGGAACGGCCTGCAGCTTGCGGGTCAGGTCACCCAACGAGGCGCGTTTGCCGGCGATTTCCAGCAGATCGGCACGCCGACCGCGCAGCACGAAGCGATCCCCCGGCAACAGTTCCACCAGGTCCGCCAGGTTCACCGGCGCGGGCAGGTGCGCCGCATGCACGCGCGTGCCATCGGGCTGGGGTTCCAGGCGTACACCCGGCAGCAGGCTCCAGGCGGTTTCGCTGGCGGTGCGACGGCGGGCGAAGATGCAGGTCTCGGTAGAGCCGAACATCTCCCGCACCTCGGTGGAAAAAGCCTGTTCGGCCGCTGCCGCAAGTTCCTGCGACAGCGGCGCGGTGGCGGTGACGATGCCGGCCAGCGGCGGCAAGCCCACGCCCGACTCCACCAGCGCCTTGAGGTGCACCGGGGTGGTGATCAGCACCCGCGGTGCCTGCACCTGCTGCAGCGCGAGCACCACGTCCTGCGGAAAGAACGGACGCCCTGCCTGCAGCGTTGCCGGTGCCAGCAAGGGCAGCAGTACCGCCATCTCCATGCCATACATGTGCTGCGACGGCACCGTTGCCACCAGCGCCGGCTGCGCCTCGCCCCACAGGTCCTGCAAGGCTTGCAGGTTCTGCGCGGTGCTGGTCAGGAACGACCCCCAGGTCTTGCTGTTGGCGCTGGGTGCACCGGTGCTGCCGGAAGTAAAACCAATCGCCACCAGCTGCGTATCCGCCAATTGCGGCAGCACGCCGTCAAGACGCGGCAATTCCATTGGCAGGACGAAGCTGCCCGGTGGCAACGCCTGCTGGGCATCGTCGGCCAGGCAGTAGGTCTGCGGATAGCGTTGCTGCACATCGGCGACGACCGCATGCGCGCGCGAAGAAGGCAGCAGGTTCACCTGACCGCGCAGTGCCACCGCGCAGAACGCGACCAGGAAGCGATAGCGGTCGTCGCACAGGTTGACCGCATGCTGGCCCGCCGGCAGCAGTGCGGCCACGCCACGTACATGCGCGAAGAAGGTCTGCAGATCGATCGACCTGTCCGCGCCGACCGCCAGCAAGCGCTGCAGGCCACCATTGGCCAGCGGGTGCCGGGACGGGGATGACAACTGCTCGGGAACAACCGACATGCGACTACCAGGACCTCGTTCGATGGACAGCCCATCGCGACGTCGGCCACAACGGGGCGGCCAGCTTGGCCCTGCGCGGCCCGGCTGGCAAGCCGGGCCATGTCACCGGGGTTCAGTGATAGCCGGTTTCAGCCGTGACCTTGCCGCGGAAAACCTTGTACGACCACACCGTGTAACCCAGGATCACCGGCAGCAGCAGCACCAGCCCGACCATGCTGAAGCCCAGCGAGGACGCCGGTGCGGCGGCCTGCCACAGGGTCAGGTGCGGCGGCAGCAGGTAGGGCCACATGCCCAGTACCAGGCCGATGAAGCCCAGCACGAACAGCGCCAGGGTCAGCAGGAACGGCGGCAGATCGCGCCGTGGATGCATGGCGCTGCGCCACAGCGCCACCGCCACGGCCAGGGTCAGCAGCGGCACCGGCGACAGCCACCAGAAGTTGCCGTCGCTGAACCAGCGCTCCATCACCCGCGACTGCAGGAACGGCAGCCAGGTGCTCACCAACCCCATGAACACGATCACCGCCACCATCAATGGCCGCGTCAGCGAGCGCGCCAGCGCCTGTTCCCGGCCCTCGGTCTTGAGGATCAGCCAGGTACTGCCAAGCAGCGCATAGCCGGTGACCACTGCCACCCCGGTCAGCATCGAGAACGGGCTGAACCAGCCGAATGCACCGCCGCTGTAATGCCCATCCTGCATCGGCAGGCCCTGCACCAGCGCGCCCAGGATCACGCCCTGCGCGAACGAAGCCAGCAGCGAGCCCAGCGCGAACGACACGCTCCACAACGCACGCGAACGGTGCGCCTTGAAGCGGAACTCGAAGGCCACGCCACGGAACACCAGTCCCATCACCAGCAACAACACGGGCAGATACAGGCCCGAAAGCAACACCGCATACACCTGCGGAAACGCCGTCATCAGTCCTGCGCCGCCGAGCACCAGCCAGGTTTCATTGCCGTCCCAGATCGGCGCGGCGGTATTCATCATCACGTCGAGCTGCTGCTCGTCCTCGGCAAACGGCGCCAGGATGCCGATGCCGAGCACGAAGCCATCCAGCACCACGTACATCAGCACGCCGAAGCCAATCACCGCGAACCATGCCACCGGCAGCCAGGTTGTCATCTCCATGTCAGCGCTCCTCCAGTGGTTCGTTGACGCCGGACAGCGGCCGCGCCGGGGTATGCATGCCGTCGTCGCGCGGCGGCGGGTCATGTGGCTTGGGCCCACTGCGCATGATCTTGACCAGGTACCAGATGCCCCAGCCGAACACGAAGAGATAGCCGATCACGTAGATGGCAAGCGACAGCACCGTCATCCACACGCTCTGCGTACCCACCGCATCGGCGGTGCGCAGCACGCCATACACCACCCACGGTTGCCGGCCCATTTCGGTGACGAACCAGCCGGCCACCAGCGCAATAAAGCCGCTGGGCAGCATCCAGTTCCAGCCTCGCAGCAACCACTTCGATTGCAGCAAACGCCCACGCCATAGCTGGAAAGCCGATATCCACGCCAACACCAGCATCAGCGTGCCGATGCCAACCATGATGCGGAATGCATAGAACACCGGTACCACCGGCGGTCGCTCGCTGGCCGGCACCGAGGTCAACGGCGCAAAGCTACCGTCCATGCTGTGGGTCAGGATCACGCTGCCAAGCTTGGGGATGGCGATCTCGTAATCGTTGCGCTCTTCCTTTTCGTTCGGCACCGCGAACACCACCAGCGGCACACCTTCGCCCGGCCGGGTTTCATGCCAGTGCGCTTCCATCGCCGCGATCTTCATCGGCTGGTGTTCCAGCGTGTTCAAGCCGTGCATGTCGCCAACGAAAATCTGCACCGGCACCGTGAGCGCGGCGAACGCAACAGCAGCTACCAGCATCTTGCGGCCGGCTTCCACATGCATGCCACGGCGCAGATACCAGGCACCGACGCCGCCGATCACGAAACAGGTCGTGATGAACGAGCCCAAAGCCATATGCGCCAGGCGATACGGGAAGGAGGGATTGAACACCACCTGCCACCAGTCCTGCGGATGCACGGTGCCATCGACCAGCGTGTAGCCCGCCGGGGTATGCAGCCAACTGTTGGAAGACAGGATCCAGAAGGTGGAAAACAAGGTACCCAGCGCCACCATGCAGGTGGAGAAGAAGTGCAGCCGTGGCGAGACCTTCTCCCAGCCGAACAGCATCACGCCGAGGAAACTCGCTTCGAGGAAGAACGCGGTCAGCACCTCGTAGGTAAGCAACGGCCCGATCACCGTACCGGCTACCTCGCTCAGGCGCGGCCAGTTGGTACCGAACTGGAAGGCCATGACGATGCCGCTGACCACGCCCATGCCGAAGGACACGGCGAATATCTTCTGCCAGAAAAAAAACAACTCACGCCAGACCGGGTTGCGGGTGCGCAACCAGCGCCATTCGACGAAGGCCAACCAGCTGGCGGTGCCGATGGTGAAGGCCGGGAACAACACATGAAAACTGACGACGAAGCCGAATTGGATCCGGGACAACAGCAGCGCTTCCACGGGCGCTTCTCCGCATGACCTTTAATTGGGGCAATTCTGGTCCGGTATTGGTTAAGACCGGATGTGACCGGATGTCGCAGTGCGTCAAAAAGTCGCAGCCGCTCTAGCCCCCTCCCTTTGGCCAAAGGCCAAGGGGAGGGCTTGGGGAGGGGTCAGCATTTGGCTGGTCCTGGAGAGCCGAGCCATGCTCGGCTGAGGCCTTACCGGTAAAGCCCCTGCCTAGCATGGCTCGGCACTACCCTTCTGCCGCAGCTATTCGGGCAGCTGAAACATTGCCGATTCCGGCAGCTCAGCCGCCGAACCCGGCCCCCATGACCTGTGGCCCAGCCCGCCGCAGGTGCTCGCTGCTACCCTTGCGGGGTTCTCTTTCACCGGTGCCGAATGATGCCCAAGCTGCTGCCCCTGTCCCTGCTGTTGTTGACCGCTTTCGGCAGCGCCCATGCCGCGCCCACGCCGATCACCATCGAGCAGGCCATGGCCAACCCCGACTGGATCGGGCCGCCAGTGGAATCGGCCTGGTGGTCGTGGAACGGCCAACAGGTGGAATACACGCTCAAGCGCCAGGGCAGCCAGGTGCGCGACAGCTTCCGCCTGCCGCTCAGCGGCGGCGTCGGCCAGCAGGTCGCCGATGACCAGCGCGGCACCCTCGATGCCGCCGACCGCGTCTATGACAGCAGCCGCCAGCGCATGGCCTTCGTGCGCAACGGCGACGTGTTCGTGCGTGACCTGCGCAGCGGCGCGCTGACCCAGCTGACCCGCAGCAACGACCGCGCCAGCGACGTCAACTTCGCCAGCGATGGCGGCGTCATCTGGCAGGTGAGCAACAACTGGTTCCATTGGAACCCGCGCAACAACAGCACAAGCCAAGTCGCCCAGCTCAAGGCCGACAAGAACCCGGCCGACGCCCCCAAGGCCGACGTGCTGCGTGACCAGCAGATGCGCACCCTGTCCACGCTGCGCAGCGACCGCGCCCAGCGCGAGGAACTGCGTGAGCAGGGCGAACGCTGGCGCCAGGCCGACCCGACCCGCGCCGCGGCACCGATCTTCCTGGGCGCCGATGTCGAGATCGTCAGCAGCGCGCTGTCGCCCGATGCCCGCCACCTGATCGTGGTCACCAAGCCCAAGGGCTACGACGAAGGCCGCGGCGGCAAGATGCCGCTGTACGTCACCGAGTCGGGCTACGAGGAAGCCGAGGACACCCGCACCCGCGTCGGCCGCAATGATCCCGAACCGCATGCGTTCTGGTTGGCCGATGCGGCCACCGGCAAGGTCCAGCCGCTGTCGCTGGACAATCTGCCCGGCATCACCACCGACCCGCTCGCCGAACTGCGCCGCAAGGCCGGCAAGGACGCGCTGAAGGGCAACCGTCCGCTGGAACTGATGAGCGACTTCATGGGCGGCGGCATCCGCTGGAATGCCGATGGCAGCCAGGCCGCGATCATGCTGCGTGCCAATGACAACAAGGACCGCTGGATCGCCACCACCAGCGCCACCAGCGCGCGCCTGGAAAACCGCCACCGCCTGACCGACGGCGGCTGGATCAACTGGGGCTTCAACGACTACGGCTGGATGCCGGACGGCCGCACCCTGTGGCTGCTGTCCGAGGAATCGGGCTACTCGCACCTGTACACGCAGACTGGCAGCAGCAAGCCCAAGGCCATCACCTCCGGCAACTGGGAAACCTCGGCACCGGTGGTCAGCGCCGACGGCAACAGCTTCTACTTCCTGTGCAACCAGAAGTGGCCGGGCGATTACGAAGTCTGCAACGTCAACGCCAACGGCGGTGCCGTGCGTGAAGTAACCGCGCTCGATGGCGTGGAAGACTTCAGCCTGTCGCCGGATGGCCAGCAGCTGCTGGTGCGTTATTCCGCGCCCTACCTGCCGGCGCAGATCGCCGTGCTGCCGAGCAGCGGCGGTGAAGCCCGCCAGCTGACCGACACCCGCAGCGCCGAGTTCAAGGCCCGCGAGTGGGTGCAGCCGCAGATGGTGCAGGTGCCGTCCAAGCACGGCGCCGGCCACGTCTGGGCCAAGTACTACGGCCCGGAAAAGCTGGAAGCCGGCAAGCAGTACCCGATCGCCATGTTCGTGCACGGCGCCGGCTACCTGCAGAACGTGCATGCGCGTTATTCCAACTACTTCCGCGAGCAGATGTTCCACAACCTGCTGGTGCAGAAGGGCTACATCGTGCTGGACATGGACTACCGCGGCAGCGAGGGCTATGGCCGCAACTGGCGCACCGCCATCTACCGCAACATGGGCCACCCGGAACTGGAAGATTACCTGGACGGCCTGGACTGGCTGGTCGAGACCAAGCAGGGTGACCGCAGCAAGGCCGGCATCTATGGCGGCTCCTACGGCGGCTTCATGACCTACATGGCGCTGTTCCGCTCGCCGGGCACGTTCAAGGCCGGTGCCGCGCTGCGTCCGGTTGGTGACTGGCACCAGTACAACCACGCCTACACCGCCAACATCCTCAACACCCCGGACATCGATCCAGAGGCCTACCGCATCTCCTCGCCGATCGAGTACGCCGAGGGCCTGCAGGACAACCTGCTGATCGCGCACGGCATGATGGATGACAACGTGTTCTTCCAGGACTCGGTCAACATGACGCAGAAGCTGATCGAGCTGCACAAGGACAACTGGTCGATCGCGCCCTACCCGCTGGAACGCCACGGCTATACGCGGGCCGATTCCTGGCTGGACCAGTACAAGCGCATCCTCAAGCTGTTCGAGCAGGAACTGAAGTAAACATCTGCAAGGGCGCCGCGAGGCGCCCTTGTTGTTTGTGGGTGGTGGATGTTTTCTGCATACAGCCAAGAGCACCCCTCCCCAACCCTCCCCTGCGCGTTGCGCAAGGGAGGGGGCCGCTGTGCTCCCTCCCTTTGGCGCAGCCAAGGGGAGGGCTGGGGAGGGGCGCTCTTGCTCTTGCTCTTGCTCCACCACCCACCAAGCCTCCAGTACCATTCCCCACACGGAGCCCCACCCGCTGGAAGCACATGTCCACGACTGAAAACCCCATCCGCATCGTCACCGCTGTCATCCTCGATCCGCAGCAGCGCGTGTTGGTCGTGCGCAAGCACGGCTCGGATACCTTCATCCAGCCCGGCGGCAAGCGCGAGCCCGGCGAGGACGCCCTGCAGACCCTCACCCGTGAGCTGCACGAAGAACTCGGCGTACACGTCGATCGCAGCAACGCGCTGGCGCTGGGCACTTTCGAAGACGCCGCCGTCAACGAACCCGGCCGCCGTGTGCAGGGCGAGTCCTTCCTGGTGCACATCAGCGGCATCCCGCAGGTACAGGCGGAAATCGCCGAGCTGACGTGGATTCCGCTGCTGCCACCGCACGGCGTGAAGCTGGCACCACTGAGCGCCCGGCATGTATTGCCCGCAGCATCCGCAGCCCGCCTCCGCGGCGGGAAAGCCAGCTGAGTCCCGTCATCATTCCTCAACGCATCCGTAGCCAGCCATCGTGAATCCACCCCAGTTTCCGTCCTCTCCAGCCCCCTCTTCCGCAGCCGCCTCGTTTGTCGCCGTCACCGCAAAGCTGTCGCTGGTGATGGCGGCGATGGCCATCATCTGGAGCCTGCTGCAGCTTCTGCTGGTAGCGCTGATGGGCCGGTTAAACATCACCGAGGTGATGCAGAACGAAGGCCTGCCGCTGACGCCGGGCATGCTTTGGCTCGCCGATCATGCGTTCTCGCTGAGCGTGCTCGGCCTGTTGCTGTCGATCGCCTTCCTTGCCGTGTCATGGGCATTGCTCAAGCAGCGCGAATGGGGCCGGATCGGCTTCATCGTCTTCCTGGTGCTGGTGGCCGTGGCCAACTTCGCCTTCCTGCCGCTGATCCACGGCATGTTTGAAGCGATGCAGGCCATGGTGCCTGCCGACTTCCTCAATTCTCCAGAAGGCCTGGAAATGCGCGTGCAACTACGCGTTGGCCTGTGGACCTCGCTGATCACCGGCATCGCCGCCGCGCTTGCATTGGCCGGACTGCACGGCTGGCTGGTGATCAAGCTGAGCCGTCCCGACGTCCGTTCCCTGTTTCACTGAATCCCCCGGAGTTTCCATGTCTGTTCCACGTCTACTGTCCGCCCTCGCCGGCGGCCTGCTGGCACTGAGCGCATTGCCGGCGGCTGCCGCCAGCTTGAGCTGCGGCAGCTATAGCGCCGAAGAAGGCTCGGCCCGCTTCGTGATTGAAAGCAGCAGCCAGGCCACGATGCGCTATGAAGGCCTGGCGCCTACCCAGTATGTAATCCGCCAGCAGGGCAACACCCTGCACGCGGCTGACGTATCGAATGGCTTCAGCACCGAGTACAGCCTCAGCAGCGACGGCAAGCGCATCACCGGCAGCCTCGGCGACTACGTGCTGGAGGCCAGCAGCAGGTGCAAGACCGCGCCCACACCGGCCGCGAACAGCTGCCGTGCCGATATCGACAGCTGCATCGAGAACGCCAGCGCGGCAACGCCGCAGCAGCTGCGCCAGTGGTGCCAGGAAGACCTGCCCTTCGCTTGCGAGCGCCTGCTGTCCAGCTACCGCAACGAAGCCCAGGCCGCACTACAGGCGGCAACGCCCGATCCGGACCTGGAAGAACCTGCCGTCTGCAAGGAAGGCACTCCGCAGTACAGCGAAGCGGCCTGCCTGGCAGCAGCCAAGGAAGTCCTCGGCATCGCCATGGCCAAGGCGCTGGTCGGCGCGTTCGGCAGCAATAGCGCGGTGCTGCCCGAGCCGCGTTTGAACGAGCTGCTGCAGCTGTGCCGCAGCCATCGGGACGCCGGCTTCTGCAGCGAGGTCGCCGATGCGCATTGGGATGCCGGACGCTACCTGCCCGCGCGCGAAGCGCTGCAGCTGGCCTGCAAGGCCGGCGCCGACGAGATGACCTGCAAGCGCGCACAAGGCTTGGCCGCGCTGGACGCCACCGACCTCAATGTCGGCCCTGCCAGCAGCCTGCCCTGCGGCGACTACAAGGCCAGCACCGGCCTGATGGATGCGCTCGGTTTCGGCAACGATGGCCTGGTGACGATGGGCATGGGCAGCGAGCTGCGCGCCCGCCTGGAGGATGGCGCCATCCATATCCACCACGACAAGGGCGGCGACTTCGTGCTCAAGCCGCTGCGCAACGGCGGCCTGCTCGGCATCGACAGCTGGAACCGCTATGCCGTCTACCAGCGCACCGGCGGCAACAACCACTGCAGCGCGCCCAAGGTATTCGTCGAGCTGCCGCTGCCGCAGGATTGCCCAGTGGGCAGCGACCCGCAGGCCTGCTGCAACAGCGGCAAGCTGCAGGGCTGCAACACCCTCGGCCACCGCCACTCGCTGGCCGGTGACTGGCAGGCCGCCGCACCGTATTACCAGAAGCTCTGCCAGGCCGGCGTCCGCGTTGGCTGCGAGAACCTGCGCAGCGTCTACGAGAACACCGGTGACGAAGACATCCCCGGCAAACTGCTGTCCATCTGCAAGCGCGACGGCAAGGGCACCCATGTGGCCTGCGATGTCTACGAGACCACCAACTGGGCAATGGCCGGTCTGGGCGCGCAGCTGATGCGAGCCGCCGAAGACCTCGACAACGAAGAAGACGCCGACGCACCGGCGCCCCCCAGCAAGGGCAAATCGCTGCGCAAGTAAGGCATGCGGCGCAGGTCGCGGCAGCGGCCTGCGCTACAGTACGCATATGAACGAATTCGACCGCGTACGCGACTATCTGACCGGCCTGCAGGACCGCATCTGCGCCGCCATCGAGCAGGCCGACGGCCAGGCCCGTTTCAACGAGGACCGCTGGCAGCGCGCCGAAGGCGGCGGCGGCCGCACCCGCATCCTGCGTGATGGCGCGGTGTTCGAGCAGGCCGGCATCGGCTTCTCCGACGTCGCCGGCACCCGCCTGCCGCCCTCGGCCTCGGCCAATCGCCCGGAGCTCGCAGGCGCCTCCTGGCGCGCCTGTGGCGTGTCGCTGGTGTTCCACCCCAGCAACCCCTACCTGCCGACCACCCACGCCAACGTGCGCTACTTCCAGGCCGAGCTGGATGGCAAGACGGTGGCAGCCTGGTTCGGCGGCGGTTTCGACCTGACCCCGTTCTATCCCTTCGACGAAGACGTGCAGCACTGGCACACGGTTGCGCGCGAGCTGTGTGCGCCTTACGGCGAAGACCGTTATGGCGCGCACAAGCGCTGGTGCGATGAATATTTCTTCCTCAAGCACCGCAATGAAACGCGCGGCGTTGGCGGCCTGTTCTTCGACGACCTGCACGCGGACTTTGAAACCGACTTCAATTACCTGCAAGCGGTCGGCGACGGATTCCTCGATGCCTACCTGCCCATCGTCGAGCGCCGCAAGGACACGCCCTACGGCGAGCGCGAGCGCGAGTTCCAGCTGTACCGCCGCGGCCGCTATGTCGAATTCAACCTGGTCTACGACCGCGGCACCTTGTTCGGCCTGCAGAGTGGTGGCCGCAGCGAGAGCATCCTGATGAGCCTGCCACCGCGCGTGCGCTGGGAATACGGCTACACCCCCGACAACGGCAGCGATGAAGCACGCCTGGCCGAGTACCTGGTCCCAAGGGATTGGCTGTAGTGCCGAGCCATGCTCGGCAGGGGCCTTACAAGCAGCACCACAACCTGTAGTGCCGAGCCATGCTCGGCAGGAGCCTCACAAGCAGCACCGCAACCGTAGTGCCGAGCCATGCTCGGCAAGGGGCCTTACAAGTAGTCTTGTAGGAGCGGCGTAAGCCGCGAAGCCATGAAAAATGAAATCGCCGCAATACCTGCAATCGGATGGTCCGCCAGCATCGCGGCTTACGCTGCGGCTACAACACCTCTGCCGAGCATGGCTCGGCACTACATCCGGTCCTTCTTGAGGATGATGGTGATGTGGCCGTTGGTTTCAAGCAGTGCCAGGTCTACTTCATCCACGTCGTCGCAACCTGCGTCGCGCATCGCCTTGGAAAAATCGGCCTTGCTCACCAGCTCGCGCCGCAACACCTTCTGCAGTACGTGGCCGTGCCGGGCCAGTACCACCGGCTCGCCTTCGATCACCCGCTCCATCGCCGGGCTGCGGGTGGTGATCCAACCTACGAAATAATTCAGCGCAATCAGCGTGGCCGCCAGCAACAGGCCGCCGCCCAGTGAGGTGTCCTGGCCAAGCAATGCGTTCTGCACGGCATTGCCCAGCAACACCAGCAACAGCATGTCGAACGGGGTGAATTGGCCCAGCGTGCGTTTGCCGGCCACCCGCACCATCACCAGCACCACGACATAGACAATCACCGCGCGCAGGATGAATTCCCACCACGGCATCGCCAATGCGAACAGGTCGGACATGATTCCCCTCCATCACTCGATGGCAACATCCTCGACCAGCACGGATAAAGGGAATGCGAGTATCGCGACGGCGTTATCGCGGGTCAAAATGGTTTCATTTGCTACAAAAAGAAGCCCCGCCGACCAGGGGGGGGTCGACGGGGCCGGGGAGCGGGCATTTGGGGAGGAATCCCCGCTCCGAGATCTGCTCCAGGGGATGGGAGAGATCCGCGACAGACGTTGCGTCTGTCGCGGACTATATGAGCATTCCCAACCTTGATGGATCGTGAAGAATCTGTCGTGCTTTCAAAATAATTAAGGACAGATTCATCTGCCAAATACCGCTGGCATTTAATAAATGCGGTGTAACGCGACGCATTGTTTCATTTACTAATACTTTCTAGTTAAGAAACTAGAAAATCAATGAGCCTCGTCCCAATTTTCCCCGATTCCGGTGTCAACAACCAACGGTACCCGCAGCGTCGCAGCCGACGCCATCCGTGACTCGACTTCCGCACGCAAGGTGTCGATGAATGCGGCATCGGCTTCAAATACCAGTTCGTCGTGCACCTGCAGGATCATCTTGGCCTGGTCGCTGTACCCCTGCAGCCAGGCGTCCACGCTGACCATCGCCCGCTTGATGATGTCCGCCGCGGTGCCCTGCATCGGTGCATTGATGGCGGCACGCTCGGCACCGGCACGCAGGCCCTGGTTGCGGGCGTGGATGTCATTCAGATACAGGCGCCGGCCAAACAGGGTTTCCACATAGCCCTGCTCGCGGGCCTGCGCACGCATGCGCTCCATGAAGTCACGCACCGCCGGATAACGGCTGAAATACAACGCGACATAATCCTGCGCCTGGCCGCGGTCGATACCGAGGTTCTTGGCCAGACCAAAGGCGCTCATGCCGTACATCAGGCCGAAGTTGATCGCCTTGGCGGCGCGGCGCTCGTTCGCCGTCACTTCGTCCAGCGCACGGCCAAACACTTCGGCAGCGGTGGCGCGGTGCACGTCGGCGCCCTGCTCGAACGCGCGCACCAGACCCGGGTCTTCGGACAGATGCGCCATGATCCGCAGTTCGATCTGCGAGTAGTCGCAGGCCATCAGCTTGCGACCCGGCGGGGCGACAAAGGCCTTGCGGATGCGGCGGCCATCCTCGGTGCGCACCGGGATGTTCTGCAGGTTCGGATCGGACGAGGACAGCCGCCCGGTCGCCGCACCGGACTGGTGGTAGCTGGTGTGCACGCGGCCGGTATCCGTGTTGACCATCTCCGGCAGCTTGTCGGTATAGGTGCTGCGCAGCTTGGTCAGGCCGCGGTATTCCAGGATCACCCGCGGCAGCTCATGCTGCTCGGCAATCGCCTCCAGCGCCTCTTCATTCGTGCTGGGCTGGCCCTTGGGGGTTTTCACCAGCGCCGGCAGGCCAAGCTCGTCGAACAACACCGCCTGCAGCTGCTTGGGCGAATCCAGGTTGAAGGTATGCCCGGCCAGCTCGGTGGCCTTCTGCTGCGCGGCCAGCATGCGTGCGGACAGGTCATTGCTCTGCCGCTTCAGCTCGGCCGCGTCGATGCGCACGCCATTGGCCTCGATGCGCGCCAACACCGGCACCAGCGGCATCTCGATATCGCGGTACACGCTTTCCAGCGACGGTATCGCTGCCAGCTGCGGGGCCAATACGCGGTGCAGGCGCAGGGTGATGTCGGCGTCTTCGGCGGCGTAGGCGCCGGCTTCGTCGATGCCTACCTGGGCAAACGAAATCTGCTTTGCGCCCTTGCCCGCCACGTCCTCGAACTTGGTGGTGGTGTAGCCAAGATAGCGCTGCGCCAGCGAATCCATGTCATGGCGGGTGGCGGTGGAATTGAGCACGAAGCTTTCCAGCATCGTGTCATCGGCATAGCCCTGCACGTCCACGCCATGGCGGCGCAGCACGTGGATGTCGTACTTGCCGTGCTGGCCCAGCTTGTTCTTGCCAGCGTCCTCCAGCAACGGCTTGAGCGCGTCCAGCACCTGCTGCAGGGGCAGCTGCTCGGGCGCACCCGGATAGGTGTGGCCCACCGGGATATAGGCACCCTTGCCCGGCTCCACCGCCAGACTGATGCCGACCAGGTTGGCGCGCATCGCGTCCAGCGCGTCGGTTTCGGTATCGAAGGCAAATTCGTCGGCAGCCTGCAGACGCGCAACCCAGGCCTGCAGCTGTTCGCTGGTGAACACCGTTTCGTATTCACCCTTTTCTGCCATCGCTGGATCAAGGCCAACAACCGGCTCGCTATCAGCTGCCTTGGCGTAGCCGGCGGCGGTGCCGCGCAGGCTGGGCTTGCTGTCGGCGGCCACGTCCGGCGCCGCCACGCCGCCCAGCTCACGCAAGGCCTGGGTGAAACCGTAACGCGCATACAGCTCGCGCAGCGTCTCCACGTGCTGTTCGCGCAGCTTCAGGTCGCGCGGGCCCTGTTGCAGCGGCACATCGGTGCGGATGGTGACCAGGTCACGGTTCAGCGGCAGCCGCGGCAACGCGGCGCGCAGGTTCTCGCCGATCTTGCCCTTCATGGTCGGGGCGGCGGCAATCACGCCGTCCAGGTCGTTGTACTCGGCCAGCCACTTGGCGGCGGTCTTGGGGCCGCACTTCTCCACGCCGGGCACGTTGTCGACGGTGTCGCCCATCAACGCCAGGTAATCGACGATCTGCTCGGCACGCACGCCGAACTTGTCGATCACCGCCGCATCCGAATCGGTGCGGCTGCCGGTCATGGTATTGACCAGCACCACGCCCGGACGCACCAACTGGGCAAAATCCTTGTCGCCGGTGGAGATGGTGACTTCCAGGCCGTCCTTGGCACCGGCCAGGGCCAGGGTGCCGATCACGTCATCGGCTTCCACACCGTCCACGCGCAGGATGTCGATACCCAGCGCCTGCACGATGTCGCACATCGGCTGCACCTGCGAGCGCAGGTCGTCGGGCATCGGCGGACGGTTGGCCTTGTACTCGGCGTACATGTCATCGCGGAAGGTCTTGCCTGGCGCATCGACCACGAAGGCGACGTATTCGGGCTTTTCCTTCAGCGTGGAACGCAGCATGTTGACCACGCCGAACAGCGCGCCGGTGGGCTCGCCATTGGCATTGGTCAGTGGCGGGAGCGCGTGGAACGCGCGGTACAGGTAACTGGAACCGTCAATAAGGACTAATCTGCTCATGCGCTGATTCTACGCGGCGGGCCGCTGCTGCATGTGGACAGGCATAATCGGACCATTCCCACCGAAGGAAGCACCACCATGAAATCCTTGCTGCTGATCCCCCTGCTGGCCCTGGCCGGCTGCGCCACTCTCGGCGCTGGCTCGCCACCGGTTGATGTCAAAGGTGCGGATGTCACCCGCAAGGCGATGGACAACGGCGACACCATCGAGGAATACCGCGTCGGTGGCACCCTGCGCATGGTCAAGGTGACCCCGGCCCGTGGTGCCCCGTTCTACATGTACGACCGCGACGGCGACGGCCGCATGGACAGCGACAAGGACGGCACCAAGCCGGTGTACTGGAAGCTGTATAGCTGGTAAGCCTCTACCCCCTCCCTTGCGCGAAGCGCAGGGGGAGGGCTGGGGAGGGGTGCTTTTGGCGACCAAGCCCGAAGGCCAGCAGGCCCACTCCCCCGGCAAGACAAAGCCCTCTAATCGAGGGCTTTGTTGATTCCGGTTGCTGGTTTCTTTGGGGACACAGCGGAAAGCACCCCTCCCCAACCCTCCCCTTCGCTACGCGAAAGGGAGGGGGCAAAAAGCCGAAAGCCCTCCAATCGAGGGCTTCGTTGATTCTGGTGGCTGGTTTCTTTTGCGGACACAGCGGAAAGCCCCCTCCCCAGCCCTCCCCTTTGCCCTCGGCAAAAGGGAGGGGGCCAAGCTTTGCCCCTCCACTTTGGCGTAGCCAAGGGGGAGGTTGGGAGGGGGTGGTCTTGTGCTTTGGGCTTTTGCGGTTCCAGCCAAGAGCCCCGTCCACAGCCCTCCCTTCGCTGCGCGAAAGGGAGGAAGCTGAAAGCCTCAGCGGATCACCAGCACCGGGACCGTGCTGCGGGCCAGCACTTCGGAGGTCTGGCTGCCCAGCAATACCCGGGTGACGCCACGCCGGCCGTGCGATGTCATCACCAGCAGGTCGCTGTTGCAGGCCTTGGCGGTGTCGATGATGCCGTCGGCGGCGTAGCGGTCCAGCACATGGTGGGTCTGCACGTCCGCCACATCGGCCGCGTGTGCGGCGGCCAGCGCCGGTTGCAGGATCTTCTGCGCGGCTTCCTCACGGTCCTTCTTGTACTCCGGACTGGCCTCGTAGCCAGCGCTCCAGCCCATGGCGTCGTACATGCCCACCGCCCACGGCTCGGAAACCGTGACGATGTCGACATGCGCGCCCAGTTGGGCGGCCAGCTCCAGCCCCTTGGCCAGGCCCTTGGCGGAAAGCGCGGAACCGGCGGTGGCGAGCAGGATGCGCGTGGACCTGGCAGCTCTCCTTGGAGGAAAGGGGGGGGGTGACACCATTGCACACCCGATGGTGCCCCCATGCCTTGCGCCAAATCAAACCGTGACCCTCAAACGTTGACCCATACCTCCCAGTGTGGTCCGCGCTGCTGCCAGTCGAACTCCACCGGCAGGAACTTCTCGATCAGCCGCGCATTGCTGCGCAGGTGGTCGCTGAGGCTGGCGGTGGTGAAGCGCCCACCGCCGGCCAGCGCCATCGGCAACAGTAGTTGGTCCGACAGGTGCTCGCCCACGCAGGCACCGCCGTCCAGATAGCTCTGCACGGTCTCGGCCAACCGGCCCGCCACGTCCTCGGCAGCCAGCCCGCGTTCGCCATGACTGTCGAAATGCTCGACATGCAGGTCATGCCGCACCGTCACCGAGGCCACGTTGCCCGGCCCCAGGGCCGGCCGCACCACCCGCACATGGCGTGGATGGGCATCCAGCCCAAAGCGCCTGGCCAGCACATCCAGCTCGCGCTGGCCGATGGCGGCAGGCAGGCCCGATACCAGCACCTGCGCTTCCAGCGTCTGCAAGGGTCCGCGCACGCTGAATTCCTGTGCCTGCAGTTGCGGGCAGGGTTGCACCGTGGCCTCGAGCACACCGCCACCGGCCGGGTGGAAGCCCGGTACATGCAGCTGCAGTTCCGCCTGCACGCCCATCCGCGCCAGTGCCGGCAGATAGCAGCTGCTGACGAAGTCGGCACTCGGCGCCATCGGGTTGTGCGTACCGCCTTCCAGCCGCACACGTGACGGCGCGGACGCCTGCCATAGCGCGGGCAGCACCGTCTGCAGCACCAGCGTCGCCGAACCTGCGCTGCCGATGGCGAAGTGATAATCGCCCGCCTGCACGATGCCCGGCACGAAACGCAGCGTGTTCGCGCCCAGGGCAGCGCCTTCCACCTGCGCATTGCTGATCCGCGCCGCGGCGTTGACCGCAGTCAGGTGCTGGCGCATCAATCCCGGCCGTGAGCGCTTGGCACGGATGTCCTGCATGGCGAAGCCAATCCCGGTGCACAGGCTCAAGCTCAGCGCAGAGCGCAGCAACTGCCCGCCGCCCTGGGTTCCATCGATTTCAATCATTTCCATTGTCTTGCCTTCCTGTGGCGCCCCACCGCAGTGGGGCGCCATCTTGCCTTATCCCTTCACACACACCACCTGACGCAGGGTATGCATGATCTCAACGAGATCGCGCTGCGCCTCCATCACCGCCTCGATCGGCTTGTAGGCGGCCGGTGACTCATCCACCACCTCGGCGTCCTTGCGGCACTCCACGTGCGCGGTGGCCTTGATGTGGTCATCCACGCTGATCAGCTTGCGCGCCTTGGTGCGGCTCATCACGCGGCCGGCACCGTGGCTGCAGCTGTGGAAGCTGTCCTCGTTGCCCAGCCCGCGCACGATGAAGCTCTTGGCGCCCATGCTGCCCGGGATGATGCCCATCTCACCCTTGCGCGCACTCACCGCGCCCTTGCGGGTAACAAGTACATCCTTGCCGAAGTGGTGCTCGCGGTTGACGTAGTTGTGGTGGCAGTTGACCGCCTCGGCCTGGGCCTCGAACGGCTTGCTGATCACCGTACGCACGGCAGCAACCACATTGCGCATCATCACCTCACGGTTGATACGGGCAAAACGCTGCGCCCAGTCCACCGCAAACACGTAGTCGCCGTAATGCGCGCTGCCTTCCGGCAGGTACGCCAGGTCCTGGTCCGGCAGGTTGATCATCCAGCGGCGCATCTCCTGCTTGGCCAGCTCGATGAAGTAGGTGCCGATGGCGTTGCCGACGCCACGCGAACCGGAGTGCAGCATGAACCACACGCGCTGTTCTTCATCCAGGCATACCTCGACGAAGTGGTTGCCGGTACCCAGCGTTCCCAGGTGCTTGAGGTTGTTGGTGTTCTTCAGCTTGGGGTGACGCTCGCAGATCAAGGCAAAGTCGGCCGCAAGCTGCGACCAGCCTTCCACCGCCAGCTCCGGCGCGGTGTCCCAGCTGCCCTTGTCACGGCCGCCACGGGTCACGCTGCGGCCGTGCGGCACTGCGCGCTCGATCGCGCTGCGCAGCGCCGACAGGTTGTCGGGCAGGTCACTGGCGGTCAGCGTGGTACGGGTGGCGATCATGCCGCAGCCGATATCCACGCCCACCGCCGCCGGAATGATGGCACCGATGGTCGGCACCACCGAGCCCACGGTTGCGCCTTTGCCCAGGTGGACGTCAGGCATCACCGCTACCCATTGATGGATGAAGGGCAGGCGCGCGATGTTCTTCAGCTGCTCGCGGGCTTCGTCTTCCAGCGGCACGCCGCGCGTCCACAGCTTGATCGGTGCCGCACCCGGCTCCTGGATGACGTTGTAGTTGGTGTCGTTCATTGATGGCTTTCCTGTCATCTTCAAATATAGAGGTGCGGTGACAAACAGTGGTGGAAGTGTCCGCAACGCCAGAAGTAACTTCTGCCGTTGCGGCCGGGAGTCGAACCCGACCCCGCAGGGCTGCCTTTGTAATTCCACCTGCATTCACCGCATGGAACAGCTACGAAAGGTGCCGGCCTGCACGACGAGGTTTGAAGGAACATCCTGCTCTAACCAGACTGAGCTACCGCTGCGTTTCCACAGCGGGCGGGATTCGAACCCGCGACCCGGAGCTTAAGAGGCTGTAGTTCCTTCGGCATTCGTGCGTGCCGACGTTGAAACGTGTTCATGCCGAAGCATGAAGTAATACAAATAGGGTGCCGGCGAATACGACAAGAATGATGGAACGTTTCACCGCTGTGCCACGAGGGCAAGGCGGCGATCCTGCTCTATCCACTGAGCTACCGATGCATTGCGGCATCGGGCGGGAATCGAACCCGCGACCTGGAGCGTCAAATGCTGTAGTTCCATCGGCATTCGTACACGCCGACATTAAGGGGTGGGAGCAGACGGCAAGGGTTGGACTGACTCTCCGGATTCGAACCGGAATGAACAACCAATGTAGTCAGGCCGGCATCCGCCTTCTCCCATGAAATAGTCTCCAGGCCCGGCCGGCCCCATTGCCGGCCGGGCATCACTGCGGCGACATCCGTATCGCCCTTACAAATCCATTGCCGCGATCCGCTCCACCCAGCGCGGGCGCTGTGCCGGCGGCAGGCTGGCATTGGCCAGCAGCTCGAATGCCGCATCGCTGAAGCCGCCGATATGCAGCACGTCCTCGCGCTCAACGGTCTGGCTGCTGGCCACCGGCTGCAGATCGATGCAGACCAGCTGCGCCTGCGGGCAACGCGCCTTCAGCGCAGCCCACTCACGCATGGTTGCGGTCTCACGGCTGCCGCGGGTGTCACGCCAGCTCTCGTTGTCCGACACCAGCACCAGCAGATCCACCTGCGCCCGCTTGCGGTTGAGATAGGCCAGCGGTGCACTTACCGAGGTACCGCCACCATTGATCGCCAACTGCCGTGCCAGCGTCATCACGCTGTCACGCGGGTTCAACTGCTGCGGATGCACCTCGGTGTCGAACGGCAGCACCTGCGCCTGCGGGTGACCGCGCAACACGCAGGCCGCGATCAAGGCCGCCACGTCGACGCACCGCGCCGCCGAGCTTGCTCCCTTGCGATAGCCGGTCACCGGCCACTGCATCGAGCCGGAGACGTCCACTGCCACCACCACCTTGCCCTGCAATGCCGGCACCGACGCAGTCGCCACTTCCATCGCGTCCTGCAGCGCGTCCAGGATCGGACGCGGCAGTGCCGCACCGGCGTGGTAGGCCATCAGCAGCTGGTAGGGCAGCACCCGCGAACGGGCGATCTGCTGCGGGTCACGCAGCTTCGCTGCCACTTCGGCAACCATCACCGCATCCTCGAACACACCGTGACGGGCAAAGGTGTTCAAGTTCATCCGCAGCTGCTGCCAGCTTGAGTTGCGCGCCAGCACCGACCACTGCGCGGCATCCAATGCCAGCGCGCTGTAGTACTGGAACGGCAGGTCCGGCAGCATCCCGCGCGGTTCGCGCTTGAACGCCTCGTAGGCACGCAGTTCCGCTGGTAACAGCGCCTCGTCGTACGGCCGCCCGATCACCCAGGCATACAGCGCCTCACGCGCGGCATCCTGCGGCTTGGGGTGGACCATGCGGATCACATCGGCCAGCGACGGCTGGTTGCCGATCGCCGCGCGGATGATCGCCTTCGGCGAGGCCTGCTGCAGCCACTGCCGCAGCATGCGCTTGGGCAACGAGCCCAGCGAACGGCGGCCCACCCGACCGCTACGCATGATCTGCACGAAGGTACGCAGCATGCGGCCGTTGTCGATCACATGCGGGAAAGCAGCGGCAAACGCCTCGCCATCACGCACGCTCAGCATCGCCAGCAGCAACGCCGGCACGTCCTTCATATGCGCCACGCCGTGGGCATAGGCCGCGGTGCGGGCAATGAAGCCAGCATCGACCTCGTTGCACAGCGCCTGCACCTGCTCCAGCTGCGCATCGGCGCTGGCGTAGAAGGTGCTGTTCAGGCAACCGGTGGCGGCGAACAGGGCCAAGGCCGCACGCGGGTCGCGGACATAGGCCGATCCACCGGCTTCGTTGCGGACCGTGGCCTTCGGCAGCAGGGCGCCGCGGAAGGATGCGAACAGGTTTGCGTTGGCCATTTCGTGTCTCCTTGGCGGGAACTGCCCGCCGCTCTCTTGGCCCTATACAACGCAATGGCCGTGCCAACTTTTCCCGACTTCAATCAATTCATTGATTTTAAAAGTTATTTTTCGATTCAGACCGAAGATTTGCGCACCCGAAGCGCGGCTTTACGTATACTTTTAGCGCGCTACTTATAGGAATTGATATGTCCAAGCGTCAGGTCATCTTCGGCATGCTCGGCACCCAGCTCGATTCGGGCAGCGGCCCCGGCCGCTGGGAGAAATGGCGGCCCACGGTCGCTCTGGGCATGCATGAGGACTTCCAGCCCGATCGCATCGAGCTGATGCTGGACGAGCGCCGCTTCAGCCGGCTGGCCAAGCTGGTGCAGGAAGATCTGGCATTGGTATCGCCCGGCACCGAGCTGCGCCTGCACGACACCTACCTGGTCGATCCCTGGGAATTCGAAGGCGTCTACGCACGCCTGCATGACTTTCTCGCGAGCTATCCCTTCCAGCCGGACGAGGAGGACTACTACGTCCACATCACCACCGGCACCCACGTCACCCAGATCTGCTGGTTCCTGCTGACCGAGAGCCGGCACTTCCCCGGCCGCCTGCTGCAGACCTCGCCGCCGCGCAAGCAAGCCAATGGCGACCCCGGCAGCCACACCGTGATCGACCTGGACCTGTCGCGCTACGACCACATCGCCCAGCGCTTCGCCCAACAGCAGCTACAGGACCGCGATCTGCTCAAGAGCGGCATCGCCACCCGCAACCCGGCGTTCAACCGGATGATCGAGCAGATCGAGAAAGTGGCCACGCGCTCGCGCGCACCGATGCTGCTGACCGGCCCCACCGGCGCCGGCAAGAGCCAACTGGCCAAGCGCGTATTCGAGCTGAAGAAGCTCAAGCACCAGCTGCCCGGTCGCTTCGTCGAGGTGAACTGCGCCACCCTGCGTGGCGATGGCGCGATGAGCACCTTGTTCGGCCACACCAAGGGCGCCTATACCGGCGCCAGCAGCGACCGCGCCGGCCTGCTGCGCTCGGCCCATCAGGGCCTGCTGTTCCTCGACGAGATCGGCGAACTGGGTGCCGACGAACAGGCCATGCTGCTGCGCGCCCTGGAAGAGAAGCGCTTCCTGCCAGTAGGCAGCGACCGTGAGGTGGAAAGCGACTTCCAGCTCATTGCCGGCACCAACCGCGATCTGCAGCACGACGTACGACTAGGCCGCTTCCGCGAGGACCTGCTGGCACGCCTGAACCTATGGACCTACCAACTCCCCGGCCTTGCCGAACGCAGCGAGGACATCGAGCCCAACCTGGAATTCGAACTGGAGCGCTGGTCACGCGAGCAGCACGAGCGCGTGCGCTTCAATGCCGAAGCGCGTAGCCGCTATCTGACATTCGCCACCAGCAGCGAAGCTGCATGGCGCGGCAACTTCCGCGATCTGGGCGCCAGTGTTGTGCGCATGGCGACGCTGGCAAATGCAGGACGCATCCAGACCGACGGCGTCGATGAAGAGATCAACCGCCTGCGCACGCAATGGCATGGCGGCGATGATGCATCGCCACTGCAGGCATTGCTCGGCGATGCCGCAAACCAGCTGGACCGCTTCGACCGCGTGCAACTGGAAGAAGTGGTGCGCGTCTGTCTGCGTTCGAAAACCCTGTCTGCCGCTGGCCGCGAACTGTTCGCGGTATCACGCACCCAACGCGCCAGCACCAACGACGCCGACCGCCTGCGCAAATACCTGGCCAAATTCGATCTGGATTGGGAGCAACTGAGGAATCACGCAACCCCACTGTAGTGCCGAGCCATGCTCGGCAGCCCTTCGCACACAGGCAATGCGCAGATCACGTCCCGGGTGCGCTGCGCTTACCCGGGCTACGCGGCTACGTGGCTCACTGTTTGATCAGATCACCGTCAGATTCGCATACGCCATCACCAACCACTTGCTGCCGGCGTCGGCGAACTCGACCTGCACGCGAGCGTGCTGGCCGTTACCTTCGTAGTCGGTGACCATGCCTTCGCCAAACTTGGGATGATTCACCAACGCGCCCAGCTTGATCGGCGGTGCTTCGATATTGGCGTGGCCCCCCCATCGACCGGCTTGCACCAAGCGAGGCCGGGCGCGAGACCTGCACCTTGGGACGAACTTCGTTGAGCAGCTCGCGCGGGATCTCACGCAGGAAGCGTGACGGCAGGCTGTAATTGTCCTGGCCGTGGATGCGGCGCGATTCGGCATAGCCCAGTACCAGCTTCTGCCGCGCGCGGGTGATGCCGACGTAAGCCAGACGGCGCTCTTCTTCCAGACGCCCACTTTCTTCGAGCGAACGCGCACTGGGAAACAAGCCTTCCTCCATGCCGGCCAGGAACACCAGCGGGAACTCCAGGCCCTTGGCCGAATGCAGCGTCATCAGCTGCACGCCTTCCTCTCCCGCCTGCGCCTGGCCTTCGCCGGCTTCCAGCGAAGCATAGGACAGGAACGCCACCAGCTCGCTCATGTCCTCAGCGCCTTCCTCGATATCATCTTCGCGACGCACAAAGCGCGAGGCCACCGAGATCAATTCGTCGAGGTTGTCGGTGCGCGATTCCGAATCCAACGCGTTGCGACTCTCCTTGCCCCAGTGCTCACGCAGCGCCGAACGCGACAGCACGTGATCGATGCGCTCGGACAGATCCATCTCGCCGGTTTCGGCGGTGATCTGCTGCACCAGGTTGATGAAACCGGCCAGCGCATTCTTCGCGCGGGAGGTCAGATCCGTGCCCTGCGTGGCCAGCATCGCTGCTTCCCACAATGGCAGCGCCTGCTGCCGTGCGATGCGCCGTACCTCATCCAGGGTGCGCTCGCCAATGCCGCGCGTCGGCGTGTTGACCGCACGCTCGAAGGCCGCATCGTCGTTGCGATTGGTCATCAGGCGCAGGTAAGCCAACGCGTCCTTGATTTCAGCACGCTCGAAGAAGCGCATGCCACCGTACACGCGGTACGGCACCTGCTCGCTGAGCAGCGCTTCTTCGAAGGCACGCGACTGCGCGTTGCTGCGGTAGAGCACGGCGACGTCGCCATAGCTGCCACCATCGCGGACCCATTGGCGTGCACGCTCGACCAGGTAACGCGCCTCGTCCATCTCGTTGTAGGCAGCGAACAGATCGATCGGATCGCCGTCGCCGCTGTCGGTCCACAACTGCTTGCCGATGCGGTCTGGGTTGTGTGCGATCACCGCATTGGCAGCGCCAAGGATGTTGGCGGTGGAGCGGTAGTTCTGCTCCAGGCGAATGGTCTGCGCGCCAGGGAAATCCTTGAGGAAGCGCTGCACGTTCTCGACCTTGGCCCCGCGCCAGCCGTAGATGGCCTGGTCATCGTCACCGACCACGAATACATGCGCACTGTCGCCGGCAAGCACGCGCACGAAGGCGTACTGGATGGCATTGGTGTCCTGGAACTCGTCCACCAGGATTTCGCGGAAACGTGCGCGGTAATGCGCCAGCAGCGCCGGGTTGTCGCGCAGCAGTTCATGCGCGCGCAGCAGCAGCTCGGCGAAGTCGACCAGGCCGGCCCGGTCGCAGCGCTCCTGGTAGGCCGCATAGGCCTGGCGCAGGGTTTCGCCCCACTGGTCGTGCGGCTCGGGCTGGATGTGCTGCGGACGGCGACCTTCGTCCTTCTGCGTGTTGATCCACCACATCACCTGCTTGGGCGGGTACTTGCTGTCGTCCAGCTCAAGCTGCTGGACCACACGCTTGACCATGCGCAGCTGGTCGTCCGAATCCATCACCTGGAAGGCTTCGGGCAGCCTGGCATCGGCCCAGTGCAGGCGCAGCAGGCGATGGGCCAGGCCGTGGAAGGTACCGATCCACATGCCGCGGCTGCCCTTGCTCAGCTGCAGGTCGATGCGGTGGCGCATTTCGCCGGCCGCCTTGTTGGTGAAGGTGACCGCGAAGATGCCGTGCGCGGGCACGCCACAGACTTCGGTAAGCCAGGCGATGCGATGGATAAGCACACGCGTCTTGCCGGAACCGGCGCCGGCAAGAATCAGGTGGTGACCAAGAGGCGCGGAAACGGCCTCGCGCTGGGCTGCGTTCAGCCCGTCGAGCAAGTGGGAGACGTCCATGCGCGCATTTTACGGGAAGCAGGCCAACGCTACCTGTAGTGCCGAGCCATGCTCGGCAGGGGCTTTACCAGCCCCCTGTAGGAGCGGCGTCAGCCGCGAAGCTGGCAGCGCGCGAAAGGCCCTCAACAGCCAACCCCTCCTCAACCCTCCCCTTTGCTGTGCAAAAGGGAGGGGGCAGAAGCACTACAGGGCTTGTTTTGCCGCCGCTGCTGCCTGCCCACGCAATTCAGGAATCGCCAGGCTTTCCCACAGGCTGCCGATGCGCAGACTGCCCAGCACCTGCACGCGCGGCTCAACCATGCCATCGGCGTCGATCAGGCTGCCGTCGGCCGCTGTATCCAGGCCGATTCCATGCGGGCCGGCACGGCCCACGCCACTGCCCAGCAACTGCTGCAGCAGCGGATTACGCATCGCCTGCGCGCGCATCTCCACGCCAGTGGCGTTGACCACGCATTGCACTTCCAACTGCAACGGCTGACGCCAGCGGTCCAGCGCGCCCAGCCGCACACAGGCACCTTCGGCAACGGCGGTTTCCAGGCGACCGCGATGCAACTGCAGGCGACCGGCCTGCTGCAACTCCTGCAGCTGCGCATGCAGCGGCGCGGCGATACGGTGGCGATGCACGTCCCAGTAACGCACCACATGCCGCAGGAAGCGGCGCTGGTCGTCGAATGAAAGGCTTTGCCACAAGCGCTGACCCAGCGGACGGATACGCTCCATCACGCTCTGCCACGGAATATCGCGGGCTGCCGCCTCGGCTGCATGACGCCGCAATGCGTGCATGCGCTGGCGCAGGCTCATCGACAGCAAAGGCCCGGGATCGTAGTCAGCGGCAGCACCCTTGGCGTGTGGCAAGGGCAGCAGTGCATGCCGCGACAGCACATGGATACGCCCGCGATGACCGTTGGCCTGCAGCGTCGCCACGCTGTCGGCCATGCTCAGGCCGGAACCAATGATCGCAACATCGGCATTGTCTGCAATGGCGTCGAGCGCGGCGTAATCCCAGGCCTCCACGCGCTTGCCGCTGACCAGACTGCTGGCGCCGCGCGCCGGCAGTGGCCGCAGCGCATTGCCCACCGCCAGGATCACTCGCCCAGCCTGCACTGGCCGGCCCGAATCCAGGGTCAGCAGCACGCCTTCCTGATTGGGCTGCAGCGCCTGTACCCGCGCGGCCAGAATCTCCAATTGCGCAGGACTGGCGTCCACCGCCTGCTGCAGGCGCAAGCGCAGGTAGTCGGCGTAATGCCGACGCGACACGAACTGCCCAGCCACCTGTTCCCGCGACAGCGCAGGAAACGCCTGCACTTCACACAGGTAATCAAGGAAGTCATCGGGTTGCTCAGGAAAGCCGCTCATCTTGGCGGCCGGCACGTTCAGCACGTGCTCCTCGCGGGTGGTGGCATAGGCCACGCCCTGCGCCAGCGGCAGGTTCGACTCGATCACCAGCAGGCGCAGCGGCTGGCTTGCGCCACGCAGTACACCGATGGCGGCAAGTACGCCGGCGGCGCCACCACCAACGATGGCCAGATCACACAATGCAGGGGTATCAATAACACTCATCTGCCCGATTGTAGGCGATGCAGTACCCCCGCCTGATGCTGCACGGGCATGTATTCATGCTGGCAGGGCGGGAACTTTTTCACAGCCCTGAAACACAGAACCCGCCTTTCGGCGGGTTCTGCTTGGAACAGCAGCTCAAACAATCCCTGGGGATTACTTGATCTTGCCTTCCTTGTACATCACGTGCTTGCGAACAACCGGATCGTACTTGAGGAATTCCATCTTCCCCGGGGTGTTCTTCTTGTTCTTGTCGGTCGTGTAGAAGTGGCCAGTGCCGGCCGAGGAAATCATACGGACCTTATCGCGCTTACCTGCCATGATCGTTTACTCCTCAGACCTTTTCGCCGCGGGCACGCAGCTCAGCCAGAACGGAATCGATACCGTTCTTGTCGATGGTGCGCAGTGCATGCGCGGAAACACGAAGCTTGACCCAGCGGTTCTCGCTGGCAACCCAGAAACGGCGCTCGTGCAGGTTCGGCATGAAACGACGACGGGTCTTGTTGTTGGCGTGCGAGACGTTGTTACCCGTCTGCACTCGCTTGCCGGAAACTTGGCATACGCGGGACATTGCGCACCTCGGTAATGTTGATGACTTCCTTAGCCAGGAAGACGGCGGCCCCGGCGGTTACCCGCCACGCGTCATGGGAATCAAAGGGTTACGCTGACAAGGATGGCCAGATGACGTGTTCCCGGCCACCGATCCGGAGAATTCCGGACACAGCGAGCCGCGTATTATGCCCAGACCAGGGCCTGCTTGCAAATCAGTGGCTTGGCGGCTGCCATTGGGCCTATTCAGGCAGCCCCCAATTCCCGCCACGCCGCCCGGGCCACCTTCCAGGCCGAGCGCAGGAACAGCAGCAGCAAGGCCACGGCGATCAGCAGATCCGGCCAGCCGGCGCCGAAGGCCCAGACCGCCAGCGCAGCCAGGATCACCGCGCCGCCCTCGTATACGTCATTCAGCGAACAGGCCCAGGCCGAGGCCAGGTTGATGTCGCCCTGCCGGTATGGCCACAGCAGGCGTAGGCAGAACAGATTGGCGGCAAGGTTGAGCAGCGCGGCGATGCCCATGCTTTCGAACAGCGGCAGATGCGGATGGGCCAGCTTCCAGGCAATGCCTGCAGCGACCGCAATTGCCGCGCACAGAATGAAGACCGCCTTGAGCATGGCCACCCGCGCCTTGGCGGCAAGGCTGGCGCCGACCACGGCCAGGCTGAGTGCGTAGGTGAGTGCGTCGCCGAGGTTATCCAGGCTGCCGGACAGCAGCGAGGCCGAGCCGCTATGCCAGGCGGCGAGCATCATCATCACGAAGGTGATCAGGTTGATTGCCAGCACCTGGTAGAGCACGCGGCGCTGCTGCGCCTGCATGCGCTCGACTTCCAGGGGTTTGCCACAGCCGCAGCAGTCGCTCATTGGGGTTCCGCAGGAATGTTTTGTTGGATTATCGCGCTGATGTGGGCGGGGTAGTGCCGAGCCATGCTCGGCAGGGGCCTTACCAGCAAGAGCTGCCCTCACCCCAACCCCCGCTCCGCGCCCCAGCCCTTGCGCTGGCGCAAGGGCGTTCGATGGGCAGCGAACCCGCGGTTCGCAAGCTGCCCCTCTCACCCCGTGAACGGGGGAGGGGCGAAAACGGTAGTGCCGAGCCATGCTCGGCAGAGGCCTTACCAGCGAAAAGCTTGCCCTCACCCCAACCCCTCTCCCGTAAACGGGAGAGGGGCTTTAAGCGAAGCAGGAGCTTCAAGCCAAAGCCAAAGCCAAAGCAAAAGCAAAAACCTCAAGCCAAGCAGACGCTACTTTCCGTTCCGGTGCAGCCAGCGGTACAGCACTGGCAACACCAGCAAGGTCAGCAACGTGGACGAGACGATGCCACCGATGACGACAGTTGCCAGCGGCCGCTGCACTTCCGAACCCGCGCCTACGTTGAAGGCCATCGGCACGAAGCCCAGCGATGCCACCAAGGCAGTCATCAGCACCGGGCGCAAACGGCCGAGTGCGCCCTCGCGCACGGCCACATCCAGGCTGCGGCCCTGCTCGCGCAGGTGACGGATGAAGCTGATCATCACCAGGCCATTGAGCACCGCCACACCAGACAGCGCGATGAAACCAACGCCGGCCGAGATCGACAAGGGAATGCCGCGCAGCGCCAAGGCCAGCACGCCACCCGTCAAAGCCAAGGGCACACCGCTGAACACGATGCTGGCATCACGCGCCGAACCGAAGGCCCAGAACAACAAGGCGAAGATCAGCAGCAAGGTCACCGGCACCACCACCGCCAGACGCTGGCTGGCCGAAATCAGCTGCTCGAAGCTGCCGCCGTATTCCACCCAGTAACCAGCCGGCACCTTCACCTGCGCGTCGATGGCCTGCTGCAGCTCGCTGACAAAGCCACCGAGGTCGCGATCACGCACATTGGCAGTAATCACGATGCGGCGCTTGCCGTTGTCGCGGTTGATCTGGTTCGGGCCTTCACTGCTTTCAATCCGCGCCAACTCGCGCAACGGAACCGTGCGTGCATCGCCGCTGCGCCAGCCACCTGCACGACTGGATTCATCCGCACTGTCCTGTGCCAGCGCCGGCTCCAGCGACACCGGCAGATCGGCCAGTGCTGCCGGGTCCTGGCGGATGCTTTCCGGCAGGCGTACGACGATGTCGAAACGACGGTCACCCTCGAACAACTGCCCGGCCACACGCCCACCTACCGCGGTGGAAACGGTGGACTGCAGCTGGCCCGGGTTGAGCCCGTAGCCCGCCAAGGCCGCACGATTGGGCGTAACCGTCAGCAACGGCAAGCCACTGGTTTCCTCCAGCCGCACATCGGCCGCACCCGGCACCTTGTTGGCGACCGCGACAATGCGCTGACCGACCTGCGCCAGCGTTTCCATGTCATCACCAAACAGCATCACCGCCACGTCGGCACGCACGCCCGAGATCAGCTCGTTCATGCGCATCTGGATGGGCTGGGTGAACTCGTAGTTGTTACCCGGCAGCTCCTCCACTGCTGCCTCCAGCTCCGCCAGCAGCTGCGCACGCGGCTTGCGTGGGTCCGGCCACTGCTTGCGTGGTTTCATCATGATGAAGGTATCCGCGACCGAGGGCGGCATCGGGTCGGAGGCGACTTCCGGCGTGCCGATCTTGGAGAACACCTTGTCCACTTCCGGCAGCTGCTGCAGGCGCGCTTCCACCTGCTTCTGCATGTTCACCGACTGGGTGAGGCTGGTGCCGGGGATGCGCATAGCGTGCATCGCGATGTCACCTTCGTCGAGATTGGGCACGAACTCGCTGCCCAGCCGCGTTGCCAACACGCCACAGCCAACCACCAGCACCAGGGCACCGGCAACCACCAATCGCCCGCGTCGCATCACCCAAGCCAACAGCGGCTCGTATCGCGCACGCAGCCACGCCATCAGCCGGTTTTCCTTTTCCTCCACGCGACCGCCGAGGAACATCGCAATCGCCGCGGGCACGAAGGTCAACGACAGCAACATCGCACCGCTCAACGCCAGCACCACGGTGATCGCCATCGGGTGGAACATTTTTCCTTCGACGCCGGTCAGCGCGAAGATCGGCAGGTAAACCGCGGTGATGATGCCCAGGCCGAACAGACTGGGCCGGATGACCTCGGCGGTGGCACTGGCGGTTTCGGCGAAGCGTTCCTCGCGGGTCATCGCCCGGCCCAGCGCGTGGGTGCGCTCGCCGAAGCGACGCAGGCAGTTCTCGATGATGATCACCGCGCCATCGACAATCAGGCCGAAGTCCAACGCACCAAGACTCATCAGGTTGGCGGAAACACCGCCACGCGCCATGCCGGTCAGGGTGAACAGCATCGCCAGCGGAATCACCGCGGCAGTGATCAGCGCGGCGCGGAAGTTGCCCAGCAACAGGAACAACACCACGATCACCAGCAAGGCGCCTTCCAGCAGGTTCTTGGCGACAGTCTGGATCGTGCGATCAACCAGCGCGGTGCGGTCGTAGCTGGCGGTGACGGTGACGCCTTCGGGCAGGCTGCGCTGCGCCTGTTCCAGCTTGGCCGCGGCCGCCTGTGCCACCTCGCGGCTGTTGGCGCCGACCAGCATCACCACCGTGCCCATCACCACCTCGTGGCCGTTCTGGGTGGCGGCACCGCTGCGCAGTTCCGGCCCTTCGGCCACGTCGGCCACGTCATGCACATGGATGGGCACGCCTTCGCGGCGGGCCAGCACGATGTTGCCGATCTCCTCCAACCCGGCCACCTGCCCGGGCACACGCACCAGGAACTGCTGGCCGTTGCGCTCGATATAGCCGGCACCGATGTTCTGGTTGTTGCCTTCCACCGCTTCAGCAACATCATCCAGGGTGAAGCCCAGCGCCCGCAGTTTGGCCGGATCCGGGGTGATATGGATCTGCCGCTGGTAGCCGCCGATCGTGTTGACCTCGGTGACGCCGGGCACATTGCGCAGCTGCGGGCGCACTACCCAGTCCTGCAAAGTGCGCAGGTCGGTGGCGGTATAGGGCGAACCATCGGGCTTGCGTGCCTTGGGATCGGCGTCGATGGTGTACATGAAGATCTCGCCCAGGCCGGTGGCAATCGGCCCCAGCTGCGGATCCAAACCATCGGGCAGCTGCGACTTCACCTGCTGCAAGCGTTCGGCCACCTGCTGGCGCGCGAAGTACAGGTCGGTGCCGTCCTTGAACACCACCGTCACCTGCGACAGGCCGTAGCGTGACAGCGAACGCACCTGTTCGAGTTTCGGCAGTCCGGCCATCACCGTTTCCACTGGATAGGTGATGCGCTGTTCCGTCTCCAATGGCGAATAGCCATCGGCGGCGGTGTTGATCTGCACCTGGACGTTGGTGATGTCGGGCGTGGCATCGATGGACAGGCGGGTGAAGCTCCAGCTGCCAATCGCGATCAAGGCCAGGGTAAGCACCATCATCATCCAGCGATGGGCGATGGCGCTGCGGATGATGCGCTCAAGCATGGCGGCACCCTCCGCGTTGGAAGCGACGATGATCAATGTTCATGCGCAGCCCCCGCCTTGCCGATATCGGCCTTGACCACATAACTCTGCTCGACCACGACCTGCTCGCCAACGCGCAGCCCGTCCTTGACCTCGACCTTGCCGGCATCGCGTGCGCCCAGCACCACCGGGCGTGCGGTATAGGTGTCGCCGTCACGCACGAACACCACCTCGCGGCCTTCCATGGTCTGCAGCGCGGAAAGCGGCACGACCACCGCTGCCGGCTGCATTGCCACCACGATGCGCGCCTTCACCGCCGCACCGGGCCGCCACAAGCCATCGTCATTGCGCACGCTGGCACGGGCCACGGTGCTCTGGCTTGCAGTGGCGGTGCCGGGCAGCACGCGCTCCAGCGTGGTGCTCTGGCTGACGCCATCGGTCATGCGGGTGACCGTGACCGGCACGCCGGCGGTGATGTGCTGGGTGTCGTTGCCGAAGATATGCAGGTCAACCCACAGCTCGGACAGGTCGCCGATCTCGAACAGCAGTGTGCCCTCGCCTGCAACCGCACCCACCTGCGCCTGCCGCGACAGCACCACGCCGCTGATCGGCGCGCTGATGCTGTAGGTGGTCAGGCTGAGATTGCTGTCGATGCTGGCCAGGGTCTGGCCGGCGCTGACGCGATCGCCCACATTGGCCCGCAGCGAACGGATCGGGCCGGGGAAGCGCGCCATCACCTGCGCCACCCGCCCATCCACCGGCGTCAGCAGGCCCTGCACCTCATGCTCGTCGGCGATGGTGCCGGCCTGCGCGGCGGCGCTGCGGATGCCGGCCTGCTCGGCCATCGCGGCCTTGATGGTGGTGCGGTCGGCGTCCGCTTCCTCGCCCGCCTCATGGGCGTGAGCGTCTGCTTCGCCGGCCTTTTCTTCATCGTGATCGTGGCCCGCTTCTTCTGCGGCGCCAGCGCTGGCCTCAGGCGCCGGCTTGGTACCGCAGCCGACCAGCAACAGACTCATTGCCAGCACGCCGGCAGCGACAACATTGATCGGACGGCTCATCCTGCGTTCTCCACGGCAACGGTTGCATCGGTGGCCAGCATTCCCTGGCCGGTGAGGCGCTGGATCTCGATCAGCGCGGTCTGTGCGGCGATGGCGGCGTCCAACTGGCGCTGGCGCGATTCAATGCGCATGGCCTGCAGCTGCGCCCACTCCATGTAACTGGCGGCACCGGCGCGCCATGCCTGCTCGGCGGCACGCTCGGCCTTCTGCAACTGCGGCAGCACGTCAGCCTGCATGCGCTGTACTTCCAGACGCGCGGTGACATAGCGCCCGTGCGCCTCGGCCAGGGTGGCGTACAGCTGTTGCTGGCGGGCCTGGCGTTGATACGGCAGCAGGGCGAGATCGGCTTCGGCCTCGCGGATTTCCGGCGCGGCGCGGCGGGCGCTGCCCAGTGGAATGCTGAAGCCGCCGACCAGCGAGGTGGCGTTGTCGGCGCGGCTGTTGCGCACGCCTACCTGCCAGTTCCAATCCGGACGGCTGCGGGTGCGCACCAGCTGCAGCTGGGCCTCGCGGATGCGCTGCTCGCCCAGCAGTTCGGCCAGCTCCGGTGCGCGTTGCAGGTCCTCATTGAGCAATGCGAACTCGCGCAATGCCGGCAATTGCAGCGCATCGCCACTCACTGCCTTGAAGTCAGGCGTACGCGCACCCCACAGCGCAGCCAGCGACAGCCGCGCGGCGCTGGCTTCCTCGATGGCACGATCGCGATCCAGTTCTGCCTGCGCCAGCATCGCCTGCGCGGTGAACAGCACCGACTCCGGTGAAGCACCGGCCTGCAGACGCAGGCGCGCGGCGGCGACGGCGCGGCGGCGCTGCTCGATATCGGTATTGGCGATCTGCAGCGCTGCTTGCGCCTGCGCTACGGCGAGGTAGCGGCGCGCGGTTTCGGCAAGCAGATCCAGCCTGGCGGTGGCGCGTTGCGGGGCCAATGCATCGATATTGGCCTGGGCCAGCATGCGCCGCGCATCGAGTTTGTCGCCGCGTTCCAGCACACCGGACAGGCTGACGGTCGCCTCGGCGCCCTGCACGCCGCGGGTATCACCGCTGCCGAGCAGGTTCTCCAGTTCCACGCCCAGCTGCATCGGCGGGCGCAGCAACGCCGCATCGCGGCGGGCTTCAAGTACAGGACGCTGCGCATCGATCAGACGCAGCTCAGGGTGATCAAGGGCAACGCGGACGATGGCATCGTCCAGCGTCAACGGCACAGCAGACGCCGGCACCTGCGCATACGCGCGCGGCACCAGCGCAAAGGCGACAACAGCCGCCAGGCGCATCCACATGGGTTTCTCCAGATAGCAGGTTCAGACGTGGGGACCGGCCAAGGGGCCGGGACGTCAGACGGCTATCGGGGGGCGGAACAGGCTCTCGGTCGGGTGCATGACCGCTTGCGTGCCGAGGATGGCCACAGCCTGCTGTGCAGGCGGTGATGCCACGATCCAGGCGGGAGTGACAGTTGGCAGCACGCCGCCGTGACCGTGGCAGTCCACGCAGTGCACCAAGGCATGCAGCAGGGCGTTGGCGCTGTCCTCGGCATCCGGGGCCGTGGCCAGCTTGCTGTCGTCGTGCTCGTGCACGTCGGCACCGATGTCGGTGTGCGCCAGCATGTGGATGTCGGTCAGTGCTGCGGCCAGCGAAGTGCCGAATACGCCAAGGCCAACCAGCGCCAGCATCAGCAGGCGTAGCAGGTGGAGGCGACGGTGGCGCAGGGCGTGCAGCATCGGCGCAGGTTAGCCGGTGCTCGATGGGTTACACAATCGCAGTGTGGTTGCGGCGGTTCAGCTGTGCGCTGTTGCCCCTCCCCTTTGGCGTAGCCAAGGGGGAGGCGGGGAGGGGGTGGCTTTGCTTGTTGCGGTTGCACCTGCGGTGTTCCCCCTCTCCCCAACCCCTCTCCCGCGAGGGGAGAGGGGCTACAGCTGCAATTACAGACGGTGCTTGCGCTCGCAGCGTTCTAAAGCCCCTCTCCCCTTGCGGGAGAGGGGTTGGGGAGAGGGGTGGCTTTGGCTTATCGCCTGGGATTTCTGCCAAGAGCACCCCTCCCCGACCCTCCCCTGCGCGTTGCGCAAGGGAGGGGGCAAGGCTTTACTTCGCCGCCTTACGCTCGGCGATGTAAGCGTTGATCTGCTGCTCCAGCACCGGCAGCGGCACCGAGCCCTGCTTGAGTACGGCGTCGTGGAAGCCCTTGATGTCGAACTTGTCGCCCAGTTCCTTCTCGGCCTGTGCACGCAGCTTGACGATGGTGATCTCGCCCAACTTGTAGCTCAGTGCCTGCGCCGGCCAGGAGATGTAGCGGTCCACTTCGGTGGTGACTTCGTGCTCGCTCAGCGCGGTGTGGTCACGCAGGTAGGCAATCGCGCGGTCGCGATCCCAACCGTAGTGGTGCACGCCGGTGTCGATCACCAGGCGGCAGGCACGCCACATTTCATAGGTCAGGCGGCCAAAGTCTTCATATGGGGTCTGGTAGATGCCCATGTCGACGCCGAGCTTCTCGGTGTACAGGCCCCAGCCTTCGCCATAGGCCGAGATATACGCAGTGCGGCGGAACTCGGGCTGGCCGGTCTGCTCGGCGGCGAGTGCGCCCTGCAGGGCGTGGCCGGGGTCGGACTCATGCAGGGTCAGGGCCGGCAGGTTGTACAGCGGGCGCGCCGGCAGGTTGTAGGTATTGAGCCAGTAGGTGCCCATGCCGCCGCGGCCGGCGGTCCAGAACGGGGCGATATCCGGCGGCACCGGCACGATGGTGAAGCGCGCGCGCGGCAAGGTCATGTACTTGCCGATCACGCCGTCCACGCGCTTGGAGATCCACGCTGCACGCCACAGCAGTTCGTCCGGCGTCTTGGCGTAGAACTGCGGGTCGGTACGCAGGAACTCGAGGAAGTCGGCGAAGCGGGTCTGCTCGCTCTTACCCTTGAAGCCCACCTTGTCGATGATGGCGTTCATTTCCTGCTGGATGCGATTCACCTCGGCCAGGCCCTGCGCATGGATCTGCTGCGGGCTCAGGTCCAGCGTGGTGTATTCGCGTATCTGCTGGCGGTAGAACTCCTTGCCGCCCGGCATTTTCTCGGCCGCCAGGGTGGTGCGCGACTGCGGCACGTATTCCTGCCGGTAGAAGGTCAGCAGCTTGCCGAAGGCCGGCACCACGCTGCCGCTGATGGCCTGCCTGGCATCGGCCTGCAGCTTGGCCTGCTCGGCCGCCGGAATGCTGCTGGGCAGCTTCTTCAACGGCTCGTACAACGGTGACTCGGTTGGGTCCTTCAGCTCGGCCACGGTCGAGATGGAGACGTCGCGCCCTTCCAGCACCGCACGCGGCACGCTGAAGCCACGGGCAAGGCCGGCGCGCATATTGACCATCTGCTGGTCGAAGTAACGCGGCACATCATTCAAGCGCGCGATGTAGTTGCGGTAGTCCTCCGCCGTCTTCATCTCACGGCGCGCCATGAAGCTGAGATTGGACCAGAACGAGGAATCCGAATTGAACGGCATCTCGTAGCTGCCCAGACGCACTTCATCGGCCAGGCTTTCGACCTGGTACAGATAGATGGCGTAGTTGATCTGGTTCTCGGCCGAGAGTTTGCTCGGGTCGATGGCCTCGAGCTGCTTCAGCACCCCATCCCACACCTTCAGGCGCGCCTGCTGTGCTTCGGCGCTGACGTCGGGCAGGCGCGTGCTGTTGGCCGGGGCGTCGCTGTCTTCGCTGGCTTCACCTCCGCCGGTCTGGCGCCAGGCCCACTCCTTCTCATAGATGGCCTTGAACTGGTCATCCAGCGATTGGGTGGCCAGCGTGGCCGGGGCCGACGGTGCGGCGGCAAAGGCCGGGGTGGCGCTCAGGCCAAGGGTGAGCAGCAGCGCAACGGTCAACGGCGATTTCACGATCGGTATTCCCCAGGTGGTTCATTCACCCCGATCATCGCATTGAAGCTGCCGCCCGACCTAGACGGATTCGGGCGGCAAACCGCCGGATTTGGGCACAGTCGCCCGCTCAGTGACCGGCTTTGTCGCGCTGCCAGCCACGGTGCTTGATATCCAGGCGCAGGCTGTAGAGCGCGGTGAACGCGGGGAACAGATTCTGCACCACACCCACCGCATCCTGCTTGGACGAGAACAGGAAGTAGCTCAGCGTCATCAGGCTGCCGAGCACGCTCATGTACCAGAACAGGCGCGGGATCACCGGCTTGCCGGCGCGGCGCGAGGCGACGAACTGCACCAGCCAGCGGCCGCCGAACATCAACGCGCCGGTCAGGCCGATCAGCTTCCACGGCGACATGTGCACGCCGGTCCACTCCAGCCACACCAGCGGTTGGTTCATGAAATCCATGCTCAGACCTCTTCCACCGCGGTGCGCTTGGAACGGGTGATCAACCAGGCCACGCCACGCAGGTCGCGGATGCCGACCAGCGCGCGGCCGAGGTTGTTGTACTTGGACACGCCGGCGGTGCGATGGCGATGGTTGACCGGCACGCTCACCGTCTTCCAGCCGGCACGCTGCATCAGCGCCGGCAGGTAGCGGTGCATGTGGTCGAAGTACGGCAGGTCGAGGAAGGCGGCGCGCTCGAACAGCTTGATGCCGCAGCCGGTATCCGGGGTGTCATCGCGCAGCATGCGCGCGCGGATGGCATTGGCCCACTTGCTGGCCCAGCGCTTGCTGCCCGAGTCCTGGCGGTTGACGCGCCAGCCGGCAAACAGCCGCACCTGCGCATCGGCCTTGGCGCGTGCGGCCAGCAGCTTGGGGATATCAGCCGGGTCGTTCTGGCCGTCGCCATCGAGGGTGGCGATCCACGGCGCGCGCGCGGCCTTGACGCCGGTGCGCACTGCCGTGCTCTGCCCGCTCTGGCTGACATGGTGCAGCACCCGCAGCTCGGGGTTGGTGGCCTTCAGCGCCTGCAGCACCTGCAGGCTGTCGTCCTTGGAATTGTCGTCGACGTAGACGATCTCGAAATCGATCTGGCCACGTAATGCAGCGGTTATTTCATTGACCAGCGGCGCGACGTTGTCGCGTTCGTTGAAGACGGGAACAACCACCGAGAGGCTGGGCTGGTTCATTGCTGGTTCCGCAGGTTGTGCATTTGAAGAAAGGTCACGCATTTTCCAAAACTCAACTTAGCGGAAGGTGAGTCAGGCGCTTGACCCGAAGTAGTTGCGGCACCACTCCACCACCGGCGGCAGGCCCAGCTCGATCGGCGTGCTCGGCGCATAGCCGAACGCCGCCTGGGCGCGCGCGGTGTCGGCCATGGTTTCCACCATGTCGCCCGGCTGCATCGGCTTGTAGACCTTGTGCACCGGGAGCCCCGCGGCCGAGGCGATCACGTCGATGAAGTATTCCAGTTCCACCGGGGTGTGGTTGCCCAGGTTGAACACCTGGTGGGGTGTGGCCTGGGCGGAGGGATACGACAGCGCCCCGAGGATACCGGCGACGATGTCGGAAACATGTGTGAAGTCACGCCGCATGTGGCCGTTGTTGAACACATCGATGCTGCGCCCGGCCAGCACCGCGCGCGCGAACAGCAGCGGCGCCATGTCCGGCCGGCCCCAAGGACCATAGACCGTGAAGAAACGCAGGCCGGTGGCCTTCAGGCCGTACAGCTGCGCATAGGTATAGGCCATCAGTTCGTTGGCGGCCTTGGTGGCCGCATACAGCGAGCGCGGCTGGTCCACGCGCTGGTCTTCGGAGAACGGCGGCGTAGCCGAGTTGCCATACACCGAGCTGCTGGATGCATACACCAGGTGCTGCACGCCGCGGTGGCGGCACAGCTCCAGCATGTTGACGAAGCCAACCAGGTTGCTGTCGACGTAGGCGTGCGGGTTTTCCAGCGAATAGCGCACGCCGGCCTGCGCGGCCAGGTGGATCACTTGGGTCGGCTGGATTTCATCGAACAGCGCAGCCAGGCCGTCGCGATCGGTGATGTCCAGCGCGCGCATATCCAGCTGCGGGCACAGGGCGGCGACGCGGTCACGCTTGAGCTGCGGATCGTAGTAGTCGTTGTAGTTGTCCAGCCCGACCACGCGCTCGCCTTGGGCGGCCAGTGCCTGGCAGGTGTAAGCGCCGATGAAACCTGCGGCGCCGGTAACAAGAATGGTCATGCAGGAAGTCCGGACAGGTGTTCGCGGGCCGGATTATGCCGGCCCGGCTCGATGACATCACCGATGTCGTTGTCGCTCAGCAGGTCGATCAGCGCATCGGCACCTTCGCGCAGTTTCAAGGCCATTTCCTGCGGGTACAACGGCACCACCGACAAGAACTCGATGCTGGTGTCGTCATCGACCACCAGGGTGTCGAAGTCTTCCGGTGCCGACAGCGCCAGCAGCAGGATCGCACCATCGAACGCCACGCCGGGCGCGTACGGCTGGGCCGGATCGCCGTTGGGCACAGTATGGGTCAGGCCCAGCCAGGTGTTGTGCTTGTGCGGCAGCCGCGCCAGCGTCTTGAGCAGGCGGATGGGCCAGTAATGGCGCTCGTCCTGCAACTGCGCGTGATCCAGCGGCCAGTCGCCCGGCAGGGTCAGCATCAACTCCAGGTAGGGCGAGACCTCGGCATCATCCGGCAGTTGCATCGGCAGATCGCTCATGCCGGAAGTCACCAGGCGCGTATTCGGGCAGTCCCCGCACGGCGGCACCACATGGATGTCCACGCGCACGGTATCGGAGACGATTTCATGCAACACGTTGGTTATCGGCCCGAGATGGTGCTCGATGTGCGCGCTGATAGCCGCAACGTGCGAATGGCCGTGTGCGGGCTCGAAATCATTGGCCTGGCCGTGGTCCAGGATGCGGCTGCCGCCCGGGCTCATTTCGTCGCCTGTGTTGCTCATGCACTGCTCCGGTTGGTGGCCACGAGCATCGCCCCTGCCTCACCACAGGGTGAGCGGCGCGTCCTTGGCCAGGGTTTCCTTGCGTTCCTTGCTGTACGCCCACCACGGCTGCGGCGCATCGCCGCCCATGAAGCGCACCACCGACAGGAAGACATCGATCACGCAGGGATCGTGCACCACGCCGGTCTTCAGGCATAGCTGCGCATACATATCGTAAGGATCACGCCCGCGCAGGTGCGCGGGAACCCGGATCCCGATCAGACGGAGATCCTTTTCACAGGCCGGCCCGACATTCGGCAGGTCGGTCAGACGCAATAGATGATTGCGGTCGACCTTGGTGGGGTTCATTGCCTTGCATGCACCTCGTTGGGGAAGAACTGCGTCAGCCGTTCTGGCGGACGCGCAGCCGCTCCAGCACGCCGTCCAGCGTGTCCAGATCGGTGTAGTGGATGACCAGCTTGCCCTTGCCGCCACGGCCGTGGCTGATCGCCACCTTGGCGCCCAGCGACTCGGACAGCTCGGTCTCCAGTGATGCAATATCGGCCTGCGGCGCGCTCGGCGCCGGCTTGGCCTTGCGTGCACCCGGCACCTTGCCGGCGGCGAACTGCTGGGCGCGGTGTTCCACTTCACGCACCGACCAGCCCTGCTCGGCGGCCTCTTCGGCCAACTTGGTGGCCAGTTCCGGCGCCAGCGTCAGCAGCGCGCGGGCATGGCCCATTTCCAGGCGGCGGGTTTCCAGCAGCACGCGCACGCCGATCGGCAGATCGATCAGGCGCAGCAGGTTGGATACCGAGGCACGCGAGCGGCCAACCGCCTGCGCAGCTTCGGCATGGGTCAGCGAGAACTCGCTGACCAGCCGTGCCAAAGCTTCGGCTTCCTCCAGCGGGTTGAGGTCTTCGCGCTGGATGTTCTCGATCAGCGCCATCGCGATGACGGTGCGGTCTTCCAGCTCGCGCACCACCACCGGCACTTCGTCCAGCCCGGCCAGGCGCGACGCGCGCCAACGGCGTTCACCGGCGATGATTTCGTAGCTGCCGCCCTCGATCTGGCGCACCAGGATGGGCTGGATGATGCCCTGTGCCTTGATCGACTCGGCCAGTTCGGCCAGCTTGCCCTCGTCCATGTCGCGACGCGGCTGGTACTTGCCGGGTTGCAGCTGGTCGATGGGCAGCTTGCGCAGCACTTCGCCGGGTTGCGGCTCGGCGACGGCAGCGACGGTGACCGGGGTGACTGCGCCCTTCGGGCCCAGCAGGGCATCAAGACCACGGCCAAGACCGCGCTTTTTCGCTGCACTCATCAGACAGCCTCCACGGCCCGGGAGGGCTGCTTGCGTTCGTTGTTGCGGCGGATGATCTCGCCGGCCAGGCCCAGGTAGGCCACGCCACCGCGCGAGGCGCGGTCATAGCCGACGATGCTCTGGCCGTGGCTGGGCGCCTCGGCCAGGCGCACGTTGCGCGGCACGATGGTGCGGAACACGCGGTCGCCGAAGTACTCGGTGAGCTGCGCCGACACCGCGTTGGCCAGGTTGTTGCGCACGTCGAACATGGTGCGCAGCACGCCTTCGATCTCCAGCGCCGGATTGAGGTTGATCTTCAGCGCATCGATGGTCTCGACCAGCGCGCTCAGGCCTTCCAGCGCGTAGTACTCGCACTGCATCGGCACGATCACCGAGTCGGCGGCGGCCAGCGCGTTCAGCGTCAGCAGCGACAGCGCCGGCGGGCAATCGATCAGGATGTAGTCGTATTGATCGCGGATGGGTGCCAGCGCGCGCTTGAGGCGCTGCTCACGCTCGCCCTGGTCCATCAGCTGGATCTCGGCCGCGGTCAGGTCGATGTTGCCTGGCAGCAGGTCGAAGCCTTCCGGCGTGGTGACGCGCACTTCGGCGGCGGTGACCTCACCCAGCAGCAGGTCACAGGTGGACGCAGCCACCTCACGCTTGTCCACACCACTGCCCATGGTCGCGTTGCCCTGCGAGTCCAGGTCGACCAGCAGCACGCGCTTGGGCGCGGCGGCAAGGGAAGCAGCCAGATTGACAGCCGTCGTGGTCTTGCCGACGCCGCCTTTCTGGTTGGCGATGGCGATGATGCGAGCCATGCAGGAGAGCCTCGTTGGCGAAGTTGGACTGGTCATTATGGGGGTAGCGGCGCGCAGGCGGAAATCGGTTTCCGGGTTACGGGCGGCTTTGGGGCGGGAATGTGCCCTGATTTGCCCTGCTTTGGCCGTGCCCCCTCCCTTTGGCGCAGCCAAGGGGAGGGTTGGGGAGGGGGAGCTTTTGATCTTGGCCGGTAAAGCCCCCTGCCGAGCATGGCTCGGCACTACCGCTTCAGCCCCCTCCCTTTGGCGCAGCCAAGAGGAGGGCTGGGGAGGGGTAGCTTCTGGTCTTGGCTGGTAAAGCCCCTGCCGAGCATGGCTCGGCACTACGCGCCTGCTCTTGCTCAAAGCCCCTCTCCCGCTTGCGGGAGAGGGGTTGGGGTGAGGGCAGCTTTTGGCCTCGGCCGGTAAAGCCCCTTGCCGAGCATGGCTCGGCACTACAGCTCTAGCCCTTGCGCTCCACCACCACCAGATGCCGGTCACCAACCAGTCCCGGCACCTGCAGCGGGCGTACTTCCAGCACCTGCCAGCCAGCCGGCAGCTGGGCGATCTCTTCGTGCGGGTACACCCCCTTCATCGCCAGCAACTGGCCGCCGGGACGCAGCAGATGACCGCCAACCTCGATGATGCCGGCCAGGGTATCCATGGCACGGGCGGTGAGGTTGTCGTAAGCACCCGGCTCGTCCAGCGCTTCGGCGCGGGATTCGGCGACGCGGGCATTGCCCAGACCAAGCTGGCGCACGGCCTCACGCATGAAGCGGGCCTTCTTGCCATTGCTCTCGACCAGGGTCACCTGCAGCTGTGGATGGGTGATCGCCAACGGAATGCCGGGCAAACCAGGACCGGTGCCCAGATCGGCCAGGCTCCCGCTGCTGACATGCGCGGCCATGGCCAGCGAGTCGAGCAGATGCCGGGTGACCATTTCGCGCGGGTCGCGGATGGCGGTGAGATTGTAGGTGCGATTCCAGCGCACCAGCAGGGTCAGGTAGGCCAGCAGGGGCTTGGCCAAAGCGGCGTCCAGACCCATGGCCTTCAAGCCGTGGTCGAGGTCGCTGGCGACTTCGCGCGGGAGAGTGGTGTCGTTCATGGCGGGGATTATCGCAAAGAGCAGAACGAGTGAAGAGGAGTGAGGAAGGAGAGAGCAACAGCAGAAGCCGTGCCTTCTCGCTCCTTACTCCTCTTCACTCACTCCTGCTCAATGGGGTACCACGCCAGCGCAGCGCGGAAATCCTCCGTCGCCTGCCACTCATGGAGATGCCAGCGCGCCGCATCGCCAAGTCCTGGGTCGCACCACACCAGCTGCAAGGCCCCCGTCGCATCCGGGGCAAAGCGCAGCTTCTCCAGCCCGAATGAAATGCCATGCCCGTGCGCCTTCAGCAGCGCCTCCTTGGCGCACCACACGCGGAAAAACCAGTGCTCGCAGCCGCTGTCGTCCAGCGCATCCAGCCAGGCAATCTCCTCCGGGTGGAAGAAACGACGGATCACCTCGCGCATCTGCTTGCGCGGCCGCTGCCGCTCCAGGTCCACGCCCAGGCGTGCCCCCTCGCCCAGCGCCACCAGCAGATGCCCGCCGCTATGGCTCCAACCGGTGCCGTAATGCGCCAGTTCGCCGATCAGCCAGGGCCGGCTGCGCTCATCGCGGGTCAGCGGCAAGGTCTCGGGCGTGGTGTCGAAAACACCGGCCAGCACCTCGCGGGCCTGCGGCTCACCGCGGGTTCCAGGGGTATGCGGCAACAGCCACACCTCCACCTGACCAAACTGCCAATGGCGACCAGCGGGGCTCATGCTGAACAGGCCCCTGCCCGGACAAACATGTTCTTAACGCCACTGCGCGTTGACTGTCGCCACCGCACCTTTCGGGGTGCTTCACGGCAGGGAGGTTCGCGCATGGGCATCATCATCTGGTTGATTATTGGTGGCGTCGTGGGTTGGCTGGCCAGCATCATCATGCGCCGCGATGCGCAGCAGGGCATCATCCTGAACATCGTGGTGGGCATCGTTGGCGCCATGATCGCCGGCTTCTTCTTCAGCGGCGGCAGCATCAATGGTGCGATCACCGTGCGCTCCTTCCTGTTGTCACTGGTCGGCGCGGTGGTACTGCTGGCCATCGTCAATCTGTTCACGCGCAAAAGCGTGCGTTAACCGTTCTGGCGCCGATTCGACCGAGGCCCGGCTGGCAACAGCCGGGCCCTGTTGTTTCAGCCCTGTGCCAATTGCACCCAGGCCGGGGCGTGATCACTGGGGCGTTCCCAGGTGCGCGGCTCGCGGTCGATGCCGGAAGCGGCAGCGCGCGGCTTGAGCGCATCGGAGACCAGGGTCAGGTCGATGCGCAGGCCCAGATCACGACGAAAACCGGCCGCGCGGTAATCCCACCAGCTGAAGATGCCAGCGGCATCGTTGTGCAGGCGGAAAGCGTCGTGCAGGCCCAGATCCAGCAGCTTCTGCAGCGCCCCACGCTCGGCGGTGGAGGTCAGGATGTGGTCACCGTTCCACACCGCCGGATCGTAGACATCACGGTCATCCGGCGCGATGTTGAAATCGCCCATCACCACCAACTGCGGATGCTTTTGCAGCTCGGCCGCGACCCAGGCGTGCACCGCCTCCAGCCAACGCAGCTTGTAGGCGTACTTGTCGGTGCCCACGTCCTGACCGTTGACCACGTATAGATTGATGATGCGCACACCATTCACGGTGCCGGCGACCACCCGCTTCTGCTCGTCCTCGAAATCCGGGATACCGATCTGCACGTCTTCGATCGGATGCCGCGACAGTAGCGCCACGCCGTTATAGGTTTTCTGCCCGGCGAACACGTTGCGGTAGCCCAGTTCCAGCAGCCGCGTATCGGGGAACTTGTGGTCCTCCAGCTTGGTTTCCTGGATGCCGACCACGTCGGGGGCAAAGTCGGCCAGCCATTGTTCCAGGTGCGGCAGGCGGACATTGAGCGAATTGACGTTCCACGAAGCGATTTTCATGGGGGGATTCTAGCCGGGGCTGGAGCCAATGGCCCCTCCTCTCACCTGAAGGCGGCAGCAATCAGCCCCCTCCCTTGCGCCAAAGGCGCAGGGGAGGGTTGGGGAGGGGTGCTTTGGCTTTGGGCTTTGGTTCTCCCGTCGCTTCGGCTTGCCTTCCCGCAGCTGAGGCAACGTCAAAAGCGCCCCCTTCCGCCCTCCGGGCACCTTCCCCCGCAAGGGGGAAGGGAGACTTCCAACTTTTTGTTGCCTTCACCCCACCCGCCAAACCCCGCAAACCACAACAAAACCTATCGGGTGAATGTCGGGGAATACACTTTTTCAGCCTTCCGATTCGCGCAGACTGCCTCTCAAAGTGAGGGGAAGCCATGCGTAGCAAGCTGTTTGTGCCCGGCGCACGTCCGGAACTGTTCGACAAGGCCTTGGCCAGTGCGGCCGATGCCCTGTCCTTCGATCTGGAGGATTCCGTCCCCGAGGCTGGCAAACAGGCGGCGCGTGCGGCCATCGCCAGCTTCCTTGCCCGCGCCGATGTGCTTGCCAGCAACAAGCTGCTGATCGTCCGTACCAACGCCACCGACAGCCCGCACTTCGCCGCCGATCTGGCCACGATGGCGGTGCCCGGCCTGTGGCTATTGAATATCCCCAAGGTGGAATCGGCCGCGCAGGTGCGTCAGGTGGTCGTTGCGCTGGAACGCGCCGAGGCCGCCAATGGCGTCACCCGCCCGATCGGTCTGCTGCTGAACATCGAAACCCCGCGCGGTCTGCGTCTGGCCGCCGAGCTGGCTGGTGCACATCCGCGCGTGGCCGGCCTGCAGTTGGGTCTGGGCGATCTGTTCGCGCCCAATGGCATCGCCCGCACGCCGGCCAATGTGCATGCAGTGCTGTTCGCGGTGAAAATGGCCGCCACCGAAGCGGGCGTGTTCGCCTGTGACGGGGCTTGGCCGGATGTGGCCGATGCCGAGGGCTTCCGTACCGAGGCCATGCTCGCTCAGCAGTTGGGCTATATCGGCAAGAGCTGCATCCATCCGCGCCAGGTGGGCCAGGCCAATGTGATCTTCAGCGTGCCCGACGCCGAACTGGACGAAGCACGGCGTATTGTTGCCGCCGCGCAGGCGGCCAGCGATCTGGGCCGCGGTGCGTTCATGTTCGAGGGCCGCATGATCGATGTGCCCTATCTGCGCCGGGCCGAAGCCCTGCTCGCCGGCGCCCTGGGCGCCTGATCTTTTCATCTGGCGGTTCGCCGCCACGCCGTTCATTACCGGGATTCCATCCATGCCCACGCCCATGGCCACCGCGCTCGCCGCGCTGTCGCACCGCTTCTCGCTCGGCTTCCGTCTGCTCGTCATCACCACCTTGCTGGCACTGGCCGGCACCGCGGCCGCCGACGAGAGTTTGAATGCAGTAAAGTCCGGCGCGTTGCCGGCCCTGCCGGAGGCCGCGCCAGTACAGCAGTTGCTGGATGTCGATGGCCGCCTGCTGGCCCGCTCCGGTGACAAGGCGTGGCTCCTGGATAAAAACGGCAAGGCGTGGACGGCAGCCACCGGCATCAGCAACGAGGTCGTGCAGGACATCATCCGCAATGGAACCAGCACCTGGATATTGACCGGCCCGGATGCGAGCCACAGCGTTCAGCTGCAGCAGCTCACGCTCAAGGGCGAGACGCTGGGCAAGGGCCAGTCACTGGCGCTGCCGTCGCCATTGCGCGATGCACACGCCGCTGCACTGGACGGCACGCTGTTCGTGGCCGGCATGGACGCAACCGGTGTAACCCAGTTGTACCGCAAGCCGGCCGATGCCACGCAGTGGCAGCCGCAGCCGATCTGGCCGGGCGCTGCCGCGGTTGTCGCCCTGCAGGCGCAGAAAGGCGCGCTGTATGCGGTGGTCGGCAACAACGGTGCTCAGCAGCTGCTGCGCTGGAATGCTGAAAAGGGTTGGCATGAATTGCCCGCCATCGGTGGCGATGTTGTCCCGGGTTCGTTGCGTGCACTCGGCCAGGCACACTTGTTGATGCAGGTGACCGACGCGGCCGGCAACAGCCACGCGCGTACCTTCCACACCATCACCAGCGCCTGGGCCGATCTGGCCGATACCGATGCCAAGGCCCCCGTGGCCAGCGCCAGCTGGGGCAACGGCCTGGCCTGGGCAAATGCCGATGGCAGCCTGCACACCTTTGAACTGCAGAGCGGCAAGCACCTGCTGGGCTGGCTGGACTGGTCGGTGATCATCATCTACCTGGCCGCGATGCTGGGCATGGGCGCCTACTTCTACTTCCGCGAGAAGCGTGCCAGCACCGCTGACTTCTTCGTCGGTGGCCGCAGCATTCCGTTCTGGGCCGCAGGCGTCAGCCTGTACGCCACCAACACCAGTTCGATCAGCTTCATCGCCATTCCGGCCAAGGCCTTCGAGACCAACTGGCAGTACCTGACCAACAACCTGATCGCGGTGCTGGGGCTGATGTTCGTGGCGGTGTGGATCGTGCCCCTGCTGCGTCGGCTGGACCTGATGAGCGTGTTCTCCTATCTGGAAACCCGCTTCCATCCGGCCATCCGCATGCTCGCCAGCGCGCTGTGCATCGTCATGCAGATCGGTGCGCGCATGAGCGTGGTGCTGTTCCTGCCGGCGCTGGCCATCGCCACCATCACCGGCATCAGCGTGGTGTGGAGCATCATGATGATGGGCGTGTTCACCATCCTCTACACCGCGATGGGCGGCATGAAGGCGGTGATCTGGACCGACTTCGTGCAGGTGATCGTGAAGATGGGCGGTGCCATCTTCGCCATCCTGTTCATCGTGTGGACCTTGAAGGGCGGCTTCGGTGAGTTCGTCAGCACCGCGGCAATGGAAGACAAGACCAAGCTGTTCGATTTCAGCTTCGACCTGACCAAGGCCACGGTGTGGGGTTTCATCTTCCTGGTCGTGTTCGACGTGGTGCTGACCTTCCCCAAGGACCAGGTGCTGATGCAGCGCACCCTGGCCACCAAGTCGGACAAGGAAGCCGGCCGTTCGATCTGGGCGTTCGCCGCGATCATGATCCCGGGCGGTTTCATCTTCTACGGCATTGGCACCGCCTTGTGGGTGTTCTACAAGAACAACCCGCAGCGCCTTGACCCCCTGCTGCCGATCGATGCGACCTTCCCGTTGTTCATCGCAGCCGAACTGCCGCCGGGCGTCACCGGCCTGATCATCGCCGGCGTGTTCTCCGCGGCGATGGCGACCTTGTCGAGCATCATGAACAGCGTGGCGACATTGATCTCGGTCGACTTCTACGAGCGCATCGCCAAGAACCCCACCCCGCGCAAGAGCGTGCTGTTCGCCGAGATCTCCACGGTGATGGTCGGCCTGACCGCCATTGGCCTGGCGCTGATCATGACCCGCTACGACATCCACTCGCTGTTCGACGTATCGATCGAACTGGCTGGCCTGCTCGGCGGTGGCTTTGCCGGTGCCTATACGCTGGGCATGTTCACCCGCCGTGCCAATTCGCAGGGTGTGGCGATTGGCGTGGCCACCAGCATCGTGCTGACCTTCGTGGCCTGGTGGTTCAACCTGGTGCACCCGTACTTCTACCTGGCCATCTCGATCTTCCTGTGCATCGTGATCGGCTATGTCGCCAGCCTGTTCTTCCCGGCGCCGCAGCGCTCGCTGAAGGGCCTGACCATCTACAAGCAGGATGCGGTGTGAAGACCGACTGGCATGCCGCTGCGGGACAGACCCACAGCGGCGTGACGCCAGATTCGGCAAAGGCGGGGACCTTGGTCGCATCGCTTCGACGGGCCCGCTGGTGTAGTTTGGCGCGCAGCTGAGAGGTCTAATCGCGTGGAAACCCAGTTCCTCAATACCTTTGTCACTGTGGTCGACCGTGGCTCCATGGCCGCGGCGGCGCGCATGCTGCACATCACCCCGGCCGCCGTCGCCCAGCAGATCCGCACGCTGGAACGCGAACTGGGGGCCCCGTTGATCGCCCGCGCTGGCCGCACCGTCAGCGTCACCGAGGAAGGTGCGCGCATCCTGCAGCGCGCGCGTGACCTGCTGCGTGGCGTCGCCGACCTGCGCAGCGTCGCCAACGAAAGCGGCATGGCCGGCGAACTGCGGCTGGGCGCCTGCCCTACCGCGCTCGGTGGGCTGGTGCCGGACATCCTGGCGCGGATGGTGGCCAAGTTCCCCGAGATCAACGTCTTCATCAAACCCGGTTATTCGGCCGACCTCTATGGCGCGGTGGAATCGGGTGACCTGGATGCGGCGATGGTGCTGCAGGCACCGTTCTCGCTGCCCAAGACCTGCGACTGGCAGCTGCTGCGCGAAGAGCCGCTGGTGGTGCTGGCACCGGCGCGCCTGGCCGGCGCCGACCCGCACCAGCTGCTGCGCGAGGAACCGCTGATCCGCTACGACCGCCACGAATGGGGCGGCCGCCAGGCCGACGAATACCTGCGCAAGGCCGGCATCGTGCCGCGTGAACGGTTCGAGCTGAATGCGCTCAATGCGATCGCGGTGATGGTGGATCGCGGGCTGGGTGTGTCGCTGGTGCCGGATTGGGCCAAGCCGTGGCCGGAAGGAATTTCGGTGGTGCGCATTCCCCTGCCCGAACCCAGCGAGCCACGCCGCATCGGCATGGTCTGGTCGCGTTCCTCGGTGCGCCTGCGCCAGGTCAATGTGTTGTTGGAGGAGGCGCGCACGGCGCTGCTGCAGCCGACGGATTGAAAGCAATGCCGTGTAGTGCCGAGCCATGCTCGGCAAGGGCATTACCCGTAGATCCCCTGTAGTGCCGAGCCATGCTCGGCTGGAGCGTTACCGGTAGAGCCTCTGCCGAGCATGGCTCGGCACTACAGGGGATCTACGGGTAATGCCCTTGCCGAGCAAGGCTCGGCACTACCGATGCAAAGGCCAATCGCAACAAACCCTAGGCTTTGAACATACACAGGTGCGCTTCTATCGCGCCGGGGCGCCGCCTAGGCTTCGCCCAACGTCGGAGTTGCGTCCGGTGCCCGCCTGGTCGGGGATCGAAAACAGCAAACGGCAGGATCAAAGGGGCGCCAGTCCCCATCGCATTTTGGCTCTGCCGGCTCCCAGGCCGGTCGCGTCACACATTCAAACCTGGGGGAGAGAACAACATGATCAAGCCACTTTCGGCCGCCATCAGCGCCGTGCTGCTCGCCAGCGCGATGAGCCCGGCCTTTGCACAAGACGCCGGCGACGCCGCCACCAACCTGGACCAGGTGATCGTCACCGGCAGCCGCACCCCGGTCGCCATCGAGAAGGTTCCCGGCGCCGTCACCCTGGTGACCCAGGAGCAGGTGCAGCGCACCCTCAACCTGACCGAAGACGCCACCGCCGTGCTCGCACGCATGGTGCCGGGCTACTCCGAGTCCTCGCAGGCGATGAGCAACTCCGGTGAGACCCTGCGCGGCCGCATCGCGCTGCGCCTGTTCGACGGCGTGCCGCAGGGCTCGCCGCTGCGCGAAGGCAACCGCAATGGCACCTTCACCGACATGGGCGTGATCGGCCGCATCGAGGTCATCAACGGCCCGTCCGCCGCCGAAGGCATTGGTGGCGCCGGTGGCGTGATCAACTACCTGTCCAAGAACCCGGAAGTGGATGGCCACCAGACCATCATCAACACCCGCTACGGCACCCAGTTCAAGGACAACAGCGACCAGAGCAAGATCGGTGTCACCCACACCTACCGTGGTGATGCGGCTGACTTCCTGATCAGCGGCGCCTATATCGACCGCGGCATCTCCTATGACGGCGACGGCCGCCGCGTTGGCCTGAACACCTCCGGCTCGCTGTCCGACTCGTACAGCAAGAACCTGTTCGTGAAGGGCGGTTACAACTTCGGCGAAGACCAGATGCAGCGCATCCAGGCCAGCTACAGCAACTTCCACATCGGCGGCAAGCACAACTACATCCCGGTGGAAGGCTGCCGCTTCGATCCAGTGGAGTGCCCGAACCCCACCACCAACACCGCCGAGAAGGGCTCCATCGCTGGCTCGCTGGCCGAGTTCAACGATTTCGAACAGTTCGCGGTGAAGTACACCAATGCCGATTTCTTCGGCGGCGACCTGAGCGTTGATGCCTACTGGGCCGAGCAGGCCATGCGCTACGTGCCGGAGAACGGCGCCGATCGCCAGCTGACCAAGCCGGCTCCGCCAGAAGCCGAGCGCATCTGGGACCAGTCGGAAATCAACAGCGAGAAGAAGGGCCTGCGCTTCGGCTACGCCTATAGCGACCTGTTCAAGGTCGAAGGCCTGCGCCTGCGTGCCGGCCTGGACCTGGTGGAAGACACCGCCGAGCAGCGCCTGGCGTTGACCAACCGCCTGTGGGTGCCGCCGATGAAGTACACCAGCCTGGCGCCGTACGCGCAGCTGAGCTGGGACATCGGCCCGGTGACCCTGGATGCCGGCATCCGCCGCGAGGACGGTGAGCTGAAGATCAACAGCTACACCACCGTTGCCTACCGCGACAACACCCCGGTGCAGGGCGGCAAGATGGATTACAAGGCCAACATGCCCAACTTCGGTGCGATCTGGCGCATCAACGACCAGTGGTCGGTGTTCGCCTCGTACTCCGAAGGCTTCGGCATCGCCAACGTCGGCATCCCGCTGCGCAACATCCAGGCCAACAGCCCGTGCAAGGCCGTGTCCTGCATCGCTGACCTGCAGCCGCTGATCACCGAGAACAAGGAAATCGGCGTCAACTGGCGTGGTGCCAAGGGCCAGGTGGGTGCATCGGTATACCGTTCCACCTCGGACTACGGCTCCAGCCTGACCATCGACCCGGTGACCGAAGACTTCATCCTGACCCGCGCACCGGTCGAGATCGAAGGCTTCGAGTTGAACAGCGCCTGGACCTTCAACGAGCACTGGAAGGCCACCTTCCTGTACTCGCGCATCCGTGGCCAGACCCAGTACTACCCGGGCTCGGGCCTGAAGAAGGAAATGGGCATCCTGGACATCTCGCCGGACAAGGTGAATGCCTCGCTGACCTGGACCCCGACCGATACCCTCAACGCCACCCTGGGCGTGAGCAAGACCTTCGACCGCGATCTGCGTGAGACCTTCACCAATCCGGCCAACGGCGACGTCTATGCCAACGAAGAGAACACCTATGGCTACGCGCTGTGGGACCTCAGCGTGAACTACGACACCGGCCGCTTCGGCCAGCTGTCGCTGGGCATCGAGAACCTGCTCGACAAGCAGTACGTGCTGACCTGGTCGCAGCTGCCGGGCTGGCAGAACTACTTCTCCGGCCGCGGCCGGATGGTGTCGCTGTCGCACACCATCAAGTTCTGATAGCTGCAACTTGAAGACGGCGCCACAGGCAACTGTGGCGCCGTTTTTGTGTTTGATGTTTGTTGTTTGTGGGAGCGACGTAAGCCGCGAAGCTGGAGAAGCATCCGCTCCCGCGCATCCTGCAATTGCAGATTCCTCGTCGCCGGAACGGTCGTCTGCTTCGCGGCTTACGCCGCTCCTACAAAAGCAACGGCTGCAGCAACAAGAAAACCTTTCTTGTTGCGCCGCAAGAAAAAACCACAGCTTGTTTCAAGCAACAAAACCTCACGTCTGAAGCAAGGCCCCCCGCCTTCAATGCCCTCCTGCGCACGCCTAGGCTGCTGTTGTCGGGGAGTTGCGTCGGGAGGGATGCAGCAGCCAACAGAAGTATCGGAATGCCGCAGTCCGCGGCAGCAGTTCATGCACGTCTTATCTAAAACAAAAACGAGATAAACAACATGAAGAAGGTACCGGTAGCGTTGGGGGTTCTGGTCCTGGCCGCTGCGATCAGCAGCAGCGTGCAGGCCCAGCAGATGCAGGCAGCAAACGAAGAAGACAGCCGCAGCGCCGACAAGCGCGCGCAGGATAAAAAGGCCACCGAGCTCGACCGGGTCATCGTCACCGGCGTGCGCGCGCCCAAGGCAGTGGACAAGATCCCCGGCGCCATCACCATCATCACCCCGGAGGAGATCAAGCAGTCGCTGATCATCACCGAGGACAACACCGCGGTACTGGCACGCACCATTCCCGGTTATGCCGAATCCTCGCAGGCGATGACCAACTCCGGTGAGTCGCTGCGTGGACGCATTCCGCTGCGCCTGTTCGACAGCATCCCGCAGGGCTCACCACTGCGCGAAGGCACCCGCAACGGCACCTTCACCGACATGGGCGTGATCGGCCGCATCGAAGTCATCAACGGTCCGTCCGCTGCCGAGGGCATCGGCGCTACCGGTGGCGTGATCAACTACATCTCCAAGGTGCCGGAACAGATCGGCAGCGAGACCACCATCAATGCGCGCTACCAGACCCAGTTCAACGACGACAGCGTCGGTTGGAAGCTGGGCCTGAGCCATGCGATCAAGCAGGACAACTACGACTTCCTGGCCAGCGTCTCGCAGCTGGAGCGCGGCATGGCCTATGACGCCAAGAACCGCAGCATCGGCATGAATTCCAGTGGTTCGCTGGCCGATTCGCAGTCGCGCAACCTGTACATGAAGGGCGGCTACAACTTCGGCGAGGACGGCGAACAGCGCCTGCAGGCCACGTACAGCAACTTCAACATCGGCGGCAACGGCGACTACATCCAGCTGGTCGGCTGCAAGGGCCCGAATGACTGGCCGCCCTGCGACACGCCGGTACCGAATACCTCGATCAAGGGCCACATCGACGGCCAGCGCGATGCGCTCAACAAGTTCATCCAGTACAGCCTGCAGTACACCCACAGCGATTTCTACGGCGGCACGCTCGACCTGGTCGGTTACCAGGCCAAGCAGGGCATGCGCTTCTTGCCGGAGAACGGCGCCGACCGCCAGCTGGTGAAGCCGGCACCGGCCGATGATGCCGACCGCATCTTCGACCAGTCCGAGATCCAGTCACGCAAGAAGGGCCTGCGTACCTCGTGGACGCGTCCCAGCATCTTTGGCGTGGACGGATTGGAGCTGCATACCGGCGTGGACTTCGTGCAGGACGTGGCCGAGCAGCGGCTGGTGATGACCGACCGCGTCCGGGTGCCGCCGATGGATTACCGGAGCGTTGCCCCGTACGCACAGCTGTCCTGGGATATCGGCCCGGTCACGGTCAGCGGCGGTTTCCGCCGCGAGAACGGTGAGCTCGACATCGACAGCTATACCACCGTCGCCTACCGCAACAATTCCTTCGTCGAAGGCGGCACCCTGGACTACACCGCCAACCTGCCCAACATCGGCGCGATCTGGCGCGTCACCGATGAGTTCTCGCTGTTCAGTGCCTACAGCAAGGGCTTCACTCTTCCCGACATCGGCATCCCGCTGCGCAACGTGAATTATCCGGGCCAGACCGTGGCCGGCATCCTCGACCTGCAGGCGATCATCGTCGACAACATCGACATCGGCTTCAACTGGCGTGGTTCGCGCGGTGCGCTGAGTGGCAGCTGGTACCACTCCACCTCCGACTTCGGTGCATCGCTGGAAGTGGACCCGCTGACCAGCGACTTCATCATGACCCGCGCGCCCACCGACATCAAAGGCATCGAGCTCACTGGCGAATTCCGCTTCACCGACACCTTCAAGATCACCGGCCTGTACACGCACCTGCGCGGCTACACCTCGTTCTGGGGCCCGGACCCGCAGGGCCGCTATGACGCAGGCCCGATGAAGAAGCCGCTGGGCATCTTCGATGCGACGCCGGACAAGATCAACGTCGCGTTGGTGTGGAAGGCATTGCCCAACCTCGACGCCACCCTCGGTGCCAGCATGTTGCGCGATCGCCACCTCACCGGCTCGGCAGTGCGCGAATACGACGGCGAAGAGTACGACTACGACGAAAAGATCAACGGCTACACGCTGTGGGATCTGGGCGTGAACTATGATTCGGGGCGCTTCGGTACGTTCTCGCTGGGCGTGGACAACCTGTTCAACAAGTACTACATCCTCAGCGGCTCGCAGGGCGATGGCTGGCAGAACTACTGGGCCGGTCGCGGTCGCGTGGTGTCGCTGAGCTATTCGTATACGTTCCGCTGATGAGCGCAGGAGTGCACGCCATGCATCAATCCATCGCAACACCGCGCAGCCGCCGCTGGCTGCGCCGTGGCGCCGCACTTCTGTTGTGCCTGTCCGCGCCGCTGCTGCACGCTGGCGAGCGCTGGCAGCGGCTGGATGGTTTCCTGCAGGCCAGCACCGCACCGGGCCAGTTCCCGGGCGCGGTGGCGCTGGTGGAGCACGATGGCCGCATCGTGTTCCAGCAGCACTACGGCCACGCCGACAGCGCTGGCCACCGGCCACTGCAGGCCGACAGCATCTTCCGCATCTATTCGATGACCAAGCCGGTGACCTCGGTCGCCGTGCTGATGTTGCTGGAAGAAGGCAAGCTGTCGTTGGACGATCCGCTGGCGCGCTACCTGCCCGAGTTCGCCGACCGCACCGTGGTGACCGGTGGCGACGTACAACATCCGCAGACCGAAGATGCGCCGCGCGCGATCACCCTGCGCCATCTGCTCACTCATACCAGCGGCTTCGCGGCGGCGTCGGACACGCACCGGGTGGCGACCAAGCTGCTGACCGCGGCCGATGTCGACAGCGCGACCTCGCTGCAGGACGTTGCACGCCGCCTGTCCACGCTGCCGCTGGCCGACGCGCCCGGCACCCACTTCCATTACGAAGGCAGCAACACCGAGTTGCTGGCGCGCGTGGTCGAAGTGGTCAGCGGGCAACCGTTCGCGCAGTTCCTGCAACAACGCATCTTCAGCCCGCTGGCGATGCACGACACCGGTTTTGAAGTGCCGCTGGCGCAGCGTGGTCGCGTGGTCGAACTGCCAACCAGCAACGACGATGGCAGCCTGCGCGTGGCCGATACGCTCAGCGCGCGCAATCCGGGCGTGCGTCTGAAGGGCTATGACAGCGGCGCCGGCGGCCTGTATTCCACCGCTGCCGACTACCTGAAGTTCGCCCACATGCTGCTCGATGATGGCCGCAGTGGGAAGCAGCAACTGCTGTCGCGCAAGACCGTCGATCTGATGATGAGCGACCAGCTTGGTGGCTTCGAGCCAGCCATCAGCAGCTATGGCGCGGGCGAAGGCTTTGGCTTGGGCGGTTATGTCATCACCAACCCGGCTTACCGCGGCAAGCTCGGCAGCGTCGGCCAGTTCGGCTGGTCCGGTGCGGCGTCCACGTACTTCACCATCGATCGCAAGGAGAAGCTGGTGGCCATCCTGCTGATGCAATACCTGCCCAGCGGCGACAAGGCACTTGCTTCACCGTCCACCCGTTTCTACAACCTCGTTTACCAGGCCATTCCATGAGTTCCACCGTTCTTGTCGCCGGCTCGGCCAATCTCGATTTCGTGGTGCGCGCGGCGCATGTGCCGGCACCGGGCGAGACCGTGCTCGGCCGCGAATTCCGTACCTTCCCCGGTGGCAAGGGTGCAAACCAGGCCGTGGCCTGCGCGCGCGCCGGTGGCGCTGCCACGCAGATGCTGCTTGCGCTGGGTGCCGATGACTTCGCCAAGCCGATCGAAGCCTCGTTGAACGACGCTGGCGTGCTGCTGCATGCCGTGCGCGATGCGCAGCTGCCGACCGGTACCGCCTTCATCTGCCTGTCCGATGATGCCGAGAACGCGATCACCGTCGCCCCCGGCGCCAACATGGCACTGCTGCCCGAACACCTGCCAGCACTGGATGGCGTGCAATGGCTGCTGTTGCAGCTGGAATCGCCACTGGCCTCGGTACAGGCCTACGCAACCGCCGCCCGCGCTGCCGGGGTGAAAGTCGCCTTGAACGCAGCACCAGCGCAGGCATTGCCGGCCGAACTGCTGGCACAGCTGGACATGCTGATCGTCAACGAAGGCGAGCTGGCGGTGGTTGCCGGCAATCCGCCGGACCTGGCCACCGGCCTGGCACGGCTCGACGTTCCCTGCGTGATCGTCACCCTCGGCGCGCGCGGCTGTCTGGCCCGCATCGATGGCAAGATCCTGCTGCAGCCTGCGTTCTCGATTTCGCCGCTGGATACAACCGCTGCGGGCGACACCTTCTGCGGCACCTTGGTCGCCCTGCTCGCCCGCGGTGAGCCACTGCAGCAGGCCCTGCTGGCTGCCAGTGCCGCATCGGCGCTGACCTGCACGCGCCTGGGTGCACAATCCAGTATTCCCGCACACGCCGAAGTACAGGCGCTGCTGGCCGACGCCAGCCGTCTGCCCGGCACCGATGCCCATGCCGCACTCGCGGCATGGTGCGCGCTGTAACCGTTACGCCTCCCCCCGTTTTTGTTGGATGACTGCCATGACCTCCCCCTACCCCGCCCCCGATTACGACACCGATTCCCCCGATCACGGGCGTGAGGCGATCCACACCGAGTACAAGTTCTCGCACGTCACCACCGGCCGCTACCTGCCGACGCCGGGCAAGGCACCGGCGTGGCCGTTCGCCGACATCGGCAGCTGGATGATCGATGCCAATGCCAGCGCCGCCGACTGGTTGACCGAGCTGAAGGACTGGCGCCAGGAACACCTGGTGCGCATTGGCTATACCGACGTGAACTACCGTCGCCCGGAACTGCAGTGGGCGCAGCGCAACTTCGTGCACGCGCAGATGATGGTCGAGGACCGCTATTTCTTCGACGTGGAAACCGCGCAGTACACCGTCGACAAGTACCTGGACGATCTGATCGAACGCTTCGGCGGGCTGGATTCGGTATTGATCTGGTACATCTACCCGAACATCGGCATCGACGACCGCAACCAGTTCGATCTGGCACACACGCTGCCGGGCGGCCTGGAAGGTTTGACCGCCGCGGTGAAGGCATTCCAGAAGCGCGGCGTGCGCGTGTTCCTGCCGGCCAAGCCGTGGGATCACGGCACCCGTGACCCGGGCGTCACCCATTGGGATGGCCTGGCCGAGATCATCAAGGCCACCGGTGCCGACGGCATCAACGGCGATACCTTCAACGGCGTGCCGCGTGCATTCTTCGATGCCTGCGATGCCAACGGCAATCCGGTGGTGGTGCAGCCCGAGTCCACCATCAGCTCGGAAGAGCAGCTGATCTGGAACGTGCAGAGTTGGGGCAAGAAGGCACCCGATGGCCCGGTGCCGCCGGTGTCCAAGTGGAAGTGGCTGGAGCCGCGCCACATGGTCAACTACGAGAATCGCTGGGGGCGCAACCGCAACCACGACCTGCAGTACTGCTTCTTCAACGGCATCGGCTACAACGCCTGGGAAAACATCTGGGGCATCTGGAACCAGTTCACCGCGCGCGATGGTGAAACCCTGCGCCGCATCGCCGCCATCTATCGCCAGTTCCCGGCGCTGATCGTGGCCATGGACTGGGAGCCCTACCAGGTCTGCTACCAGGGCGGCATCTTCGCCAGCAAGTTCCCGGTCGATGGTCAGTGCCTGCACACCTTCATCAACCGCAACGAATACGCGGTCAATGGTGAGCAGATCGGCTTGCCGCATGTGGACGGCACCCGTTACTACGATGTCTGGCATGGCGTTGAGCTGTCACCGGCCGTGCGTGATGGCGTGGCCATCATCGAGCTGCCGATGGAAGCGCGCGGCTTTGGTGCGGTGCTGAGCGTGCAGCCGGACGTTGCCGTTGAAGGCCTGGATGCGTTCCTGATCGAAGCTGCCAAGCGCGCCGAGCAGCCGCTCAACAGTTTCTCCGGCGCATGGAAGGCAATCCCGCAGCAGTTGCGCGAGATTCCTGCCACCACCGCGCAGGCTGCCGCGCCGCAGGGCATGGTCACCATTCCGACTGGCGAGTTCGTGTTCGCCGTTGGCGGTGTCGAGATCGAAGGCTTCAACTGGGCCGGCCAGGACGTGCAGTTCCCGTGGGAAGACTGCCCGCGTCGCCATCACCGCAAGCTGATGCAGATGCAGGCGTTCCATATCGATCGCCATCCGGTCACCAATGCGCAGTTCAAGGCCTTCATCGATGCCACCGGCTATCACCCGGCCGATGACATCAACTTCCTCGCCCATTGGGTGGATGGCGCACCGCGTGCCGGCTGGGACAACAAGCCGGTGATCTGGGTGTCGCTGGAAGATGCGCGCGCCTACGCCGCATGGGCCGGCAAGCGCCTGCCGCACGAATGGGAATGGCAGTACGCCGCGCAGGGCAACGATGGCCGAACCTATCCGTGGGGCAACGACTGGGATCAAAGCCGCGTGCCGCAGGTCAACCGTGGCCGCCGCCTGCTGGCCCCGGCCGATGTCGATGCGCATCCGCAGGGCGCAAGCCCGTTCGGCGTCGAGGATCTGGTCGGCAATGTGTGGCAGTGGACCGATGAGTTCAGCGACGAGCACACCCGTGCGGCGATCCTGCGCGGTGGCTCCAGCTACCAGCCGCAGACCTCGCATTGGTATTTCCCGCAGGCCTATCGCCTGGACCAGCACGGCAAGTACCTGCTGATGGCCCCCGCCAAGGACCGCAGCGGCATGCTCGGCTTCCGTTGCGTGGTGGACGCGGCATGAGTGCGGCCATCACCAGCGGCCAGCAGCTGATCGCACCGGCGGCGGTGAAGCTCGACGGTGTGTTCGGGCAGATGCTGGCGGCCAACCGCAGCGGCCGCCTCAGCCACTTCATCGTCGATGAAGCCAGCCCGTCGATCAGCATCTTCGGTCAGGTACACAAGCAGCAGAACCAGGAAGGCGACTGGTACGGCGAGCACGCCGGCAAATGGCTGTCTGCCACCGCGCGCGCAGTCGCGCAGGGCGGCCAGCCCGAACTGGAAGCCAACCTGCGCCGCGTCGCCGATTGGTTGATCAGCCAGCAGGACGAGGACGGCTATCTTGGCAACTACGCCGCCGACCGCCGCTTCACCGTGCCGCAGCCGCCCAAGCCCGAGAGCTGGAATGGCGAACCGGCACTGCGTACCTGGGACATCTGGACCCACAGCTACCTGATCCTCGGTTTCCTCGAAACCTGGCGTGCGCTGGGCGATGACAGCTACCTGCAGGCCGCACGGCGCATCGCCGACCTGTGCTGGCAGGCGCTGGAATCGGGCATCGACATCACCACGCTGGGCAACCACCACGGCATGTCGGCGACGGTGCTGCTGGACCCGGCCGCCGACCTGTACCTGGTCACCGGCGAGCCGCGTTATCTGGCCTTGGCCGAGAAGATCCTGCAGCAGGCCAACGCCAACCCGCGCCTGGCCCTGCTCGACAAGGGCATCGCCAACGAAGATGCCGCCTTCATCGCCACCGGCAAGGCCTACCAGCTGTCGTGGAACCTTGTGGGTCTGGCCAAGCTGTACAAGGCCACCGGCAAGGCCGATTACAAGCTGGCCATCGACAACCTGTGGAACAACATCCGCGAGCAGCACCTGACCCTGGGCGGCGGCCCGTGGGGCGGCGTCGCGCATCGCTCGCGCGAGGTGTTCAATGCCCCGCGCACCTTCTTCCCGCAGGCCTATGTGGAAACCTGTTCGGTGCTGGCATGGATGCAGCTCAACCGCGAGCTGCTGGCCATCAGCGGCCACGCGCGTTACGCAGACGAACTGGAACGCACTGCCTACAACGACCTGCTGGCGGCGATGGCGCCGAACGGTGAGGACTGGTGTTACTACACCTTCCCCAACGGCAAGCGCGTGCACACGACGTACTGGCGCTGCTGCAAGTCGTCCGGCGCGATGGCGGTGGAAGAGCTGCCGCAGATTGCCTATGGCGTTGCCGCCGATGGTGGCCTGCGGGTGAACCTGTACGGCGCCGGCGAAGCCACGCTCAACCATGCCGATGCGGGCAAGGTGGTACTGCAGCAGCAGACCCGCTATCCGTTCAATGGCGAGATCAGCCTGCGCGTCAGCCCCGAGCACAGCGCCAGCTTCGGCATCGGCCTGCGTATCCCGGCCTGGGCCGAAGATGCCCGCATCCAGGTCAACGGCATCAACGTGCCGGTACAGCTTGGTGCGGACGGCTACGTGCAGCTGCAGCGCCAGTGGCAGGCCGGCGATCTGGTCAACGTGAAGCTGCCGATGCAGCCGCAGCTGCACCGTGCCACCAACATCAATGTGCAGGAATCGCGTGCACCGGACGGCTCGCCGGTGGCGCAGGAAGTGCTGCACTGGGAATACGTCGGCTTGAGCTACGGCCCGCTGGTCTATGCCACCACGCTGATCGATGGCTTCAAGACCGATGAAACGGTGAAGCTGCCCGCAGGTGATCCGTCGCGCTGGCTGCAGGTAGGCCAGGACGAAGGTGAAGGCGCGCCGGTGACGATGCAGCTGGAATGCCGTGCGCCGCTGGTATTCGAGCCCTATTACCGCTGTGGTGGCCGCGAACACGACGTCTGGCGCCTGAGCTGGCTGTCGCTGGCCCCGCAATAAGCCTGTCACCGCTGCCTGTCACCGGAAACTGTGAAGGCAGCGGTGGTTCTGAAGGCGATGACACCGCGATACCTGCTTTTTGTCCTCGCTGAAAATACCCGCACGATATGTTTCTTCCCATCCACCGGGAGGAAACTGCAATCAAGGATTCGAGTGCAGCCCATGTCAGCAAGCAACAACCCATCTCCGTTCGACATCGCCCAGCGCGATGGTGCCCGTGGCCCGCTCAGCGGCGTGCGCGTGCTGGACCTGAGCGCCTATATCGCCGGGCCGTACGGCTGCACCCTGCTGGCCGACCAAGGCGCGGAAGTGATCAAGGTGGAACCGCCGGTTGGTGACAACCTGCGCAAGTACCCGTCCACGCTGGAGGCCGAGAGCCGCGCCTTCCTCGGCGTGAACCGCTCCAAGCGCGGCGTGGTGCTGGACCTGAAGGAAGCCGACCAGCGTGCGGTGCTGATGCGCCTGGTGCGCGAGGCCGATGTACTGGTGCACAACTTCCGTCCCAGCGTGCCGGCGCGCCTGGGCATCGATTTCGACAGCCTGAACAAGATCAACCCGCGCCTGGTGTACTGCGCGGTCACCGGTTACGGCGAGGACGGTCCGCTCAAGGACAAGGCCGGCTACGACCAGGTGCTGCAGACCATGACCGGCATGTGCGCGATGCAGGGCAAGCCCGGCGGCGCGCCGGAGATCCTGTACGGCTCGGTGGTCGACTACTACGCCGCCGCGCTGGTGGCTGCCGGTGTGTCCTCGGCCTTGTTCGAGCGTGAACGCAGTGGCGAAGGCCAGTACGTGGGCGTGTCGCTGCTGCGCAGCGCGCTGACCATGCAGTCGGCACGGATGATCTGGGCCGAAGGCGAGCCGGAAGGCGTGGGCCGTGACATGCGCTCGGGCGGTGTCACCGGCATCCACCCGACCGCGCAGGGCCATCTCTACATCTCGGCCAATACGCCGCGCTTCTGGCAGGCGTTGTGCGACAAGATCGGCCTGCCGGCAATGGGCAGCGATCCGCGCTACGACACTGTGCGCAAGCGTGCCGAGCATTCCGACGAGCTGCTGGCCAAGCTGCATGCCGCGCTGGCTGCACGCAGCGCGCTGGATTGGGAAGCGCTGTTCGGCGAAGAAGTGCCGTGCGCCGCCACGCGCAAGGTCGAGGACATGTTCGAGCACCCGCAGGTGCTGGCCGAAGACATGATCACCACGCTGCAGCACCCCTTGCTGGGCAGCTACCGCGGCATCACCCGTCCCATCGTGTTTGGTCGCACCCCCGGCCCGCAGCCATTCGCCGCGCCGACCTTCGACCAGGACACCGCCGCTGTCATCGCCGCCGTCGATGATGGCGACATCCCCGCCTGATCCGGAGCACCTCATGAGCACTGCATCCAAGCTCGCGCAGCTGCGCGAACTGTCCGTCGTCGTCGCCGATACCGGCGATTACGACGCCATCAAGCGCCTGCGTCCGGTCGACTGCACCACCAACCCGACGCTGGTGAAGAAAGCCCTCGACCTGCCGGTCTATGCCGGCCTGATCGAGCGTGAGCTGCAGTGGGGCCGCGCCCAAGCCGGTGACAAGCAGGCCATCGCCAATGCCGTGGTCGACCGCCTGACCGTCGGCGTGGGCACGATGCTGGCAGAGCTGGTGCCGGGCCGCGTGTCCACCGAGGTGGATGCCGACCAGGCCCACAACACCGAGGCCACCGTCGCCAAGGCGCGCGAGTTCATCGCCATGTACGAAGCGGCCGGTGTACCGCGCAGCAAGGTGCTGATCAAGATCGCCGCCAGCTGGGCCGGCGTGGAAGCCGCACGCGTACTGCAGGCCGAAGGCATCGACTGCAACCTGACCCTGATCTTCAACCCGACCCAGGCCCTGGCCTGCTCGGAAGCCGGCTCCTTCCTGATCTCGCCGTTCGTCGGCCGCATCCTGGATTGGTACGTGGCCAACGGCCAGACCCCGGCCAGCATTGATGAAGACCCGGGCGTGGTGTTCGTGCGCGGTGTGTTCGCCGAGTTCAAGCGTCGCGGTTCCAGCACCGTTGTCATGGGTGCGTCGTTCCGTTCGACCGCGCAGATTGAAGCGCTGGCTGGCTGTGATCGTCTGACGATCTCGCCGGATCTGCTGGAGAAGCTGGATGCTGATTTCGGTGAGCTGCCGCGCAAGCTGGTGGCCGGTGCTGCTGAAGCGGTGAACGTCGCTGCGATTGATGAAGCGAAGTTTGATGCGGATATGACCGCTGATCCGATGGCTACGGAGAAGCTGGCCACCGGTATTGAGGCGTTTGCGAAGGATCTGCAGATCTTGCGTCAGCGGATTGCTGATGAGTTGGGCGGCTGACAGCCAAAGCAATGCCCGATTACTCCCTTCTCCCGCCTGCGGGAGAAGGTGCCCCGAAGGGGCGGATGAGGGGAGCTTCTAAAGCTTTAAAAGCTTTTGCTCCACGTGCTCTAAAAGCGCCCTCACCCCAACCCCTCTCCCGCATGCGGGAGAGGGGCTTTCAGATTGCATGCTTCTTGCAGCTTTCACCACGCTTTTCGACACCCGGCTCCCTCTCCCTCGTGCCGGGGTCACCGCAGCCGGCCCCCTGTGCCTGGTTGCGGCTTTTCTCCCTCAGCGCGAAATCATCTCGATGAAACGCGCTACCCGTGTGTACGGCGGCCGCAGCAGATCACTGCCGGCCCGGCGGGTCTGCCACAACACAGGCAAGCGCTTGCTCATCGCATCGAAGCCGGCCTTGCCGTGGTACGCGCCCATGCCGCTTGCGCCAACACCGCCAAACGGCAGGCCATTGATCGCGAAGTGCAGCAAGGTGTCATTGACGGTGACGCCACCGGCAATGGTCTGGCCGACGATCTTTTCCACCGTCGCCTTGTCATGGCTGAAGGGGTACAGGGCCAAGGGCCGGTCGCGGCCATTGATGGTGGCGATGGCCTCGTCCAGCGAGCGATAGCTGCGGATCGGCAGGATAGGTCCGAAGATCTCGTCCTGCATCACCGTCGCGTCATCGCCCGGTTGCAGGATCAAGGTCGGTGGGAACAAGCGCTCGCGCCGCGACCGCTCCGCATCGATATCGGCCAACGGCAACACCTGCAAGCCGCGCGCACGCGCGTCATCCACATAACCCTGCAGGCGTTGGTACTGACCTTCGTTGATGATGCGGCTGTAATCGGCCGCATCGCTGAAGTCGCCGTAACGCAGCCGCACCTGCGTGCGCAGCGCAGCAACGAGCTCATCAACCCGCGCTTCGTCGATCAGCACATAGTCTGGTGCAATGCAGGTCTGGCCAGCATTGAACCACTTGCCGGTCGCCAGTCTTGCGGCCGCTCCATCCACTGGATAATCCGCTGCCACCAGCGCCGGCGATTTGCCGCCCAGCTCCAGGGTCAACGGCGTAAGATGCTGCGCGGCGGCCGCCATCACCTTGCGGCCAATCGCAGTGGAACCGGTGAACACCAGGTGGTCGAACGGCAGGCCGGAGAACGCAGAGGCCACACTGGCATCACCCTGCACCACCGCCACCCGATCAGCGGGAAATACCTCGGCCAACAAAGACTGCAGGAACGCTGAGCTATTCGGTGTGTGCTCGGACGGCTTGAGCATCACATGGTTGCCAGCGGCTATCGCCGTCGCCAATGGCACCAGCGCCAGATTCACCGGGTAGTTCCATGGCGAGATCACCCCGACCACGCCCACCGGCACCGGCCGCACCTGCGCCCGCGCCGGCCAGAAGCGCCAGCCCACGCCGATCCGTTCCGGCTTCATCCAGCCGCGCAGGTGCGAGAGCAGATGGTCGATCTCGCCAGTGACGGTCATGCCATCAGCGATCACCGATTCGTGTTTGGAGCGATGGCCAAAGTCGGCGGCAATCGCCTCGGTCACCTCCGGAATACGCGCTTTGAACGCGGCACGCAGACGACGCAGATCATCGCGGCGCTGCGTGTAGTCCGGTTTGTTCTGCTGCCAGGCGCTGCGCAGTTGCGTCAGCCGCTGCTGCAGCGTGTTTGAACCATCGGTCTGTGGATCCATGGTGCCTCCCCTAGATCAGCGGCCACTGTAAACCCAGCTGCGAGCCGACGTGAAGCACAGTTGGAGTGATGTGCTGCGCAAAGTCGGGAGCGAGAGCGGTGGAGCTACCCCTCCCCAACCCTCCCCTGCGCGTTGCGCAAGGGAGGGAGCGAAGCAAGTGACCTGTCAGCCCCCCGTGCACGCCGCTTTTGCCCCCTCCCTTGCGCAACGCGCAGGGGAGGGCTGGGGAGGGGTGCTCTTCGTGAGTAGTTGGTCCGTGCGCATCATCCAGAAGCCGCCCCTGCGCTTGCCTGCCCCGCGCAGTGGGTGCTAGAAGAGATCATGCAGGTTCGGCCGGTCACCGCACCGCAGAAGAGCGCTGCGATCCACCACGAGGGCATGCCGCACCATGCTGGGACGCGAACACGACATAGCAGTGAACCCCGACGCCTGCCCTGTACAGGCCAAGCGTGGCCTGCTGCAGGCACTGGACCTGCATTCGCTGTGGCGCGCCTGCGTGGATCTGATCAACCAACACCTGCCCTGCCACTCGTGCACCTTGATGTACGACATCAACGGTACCTACCAACCACAGCGCAGCCTGCATTTTCTCGGTGCCAGTGCGCCCGGCAGCGCACGCCCGTTGCGCAGCCTCGAGGTTGCCGCGCCCTATCTGCAGCGCAACCCGCGCATCGACTGGTACACGCTGTCACAGATCGCGTCCACCGACGCGCAGGCCAGGCTACGGTTGCGCGCGCAGAATCCCGCGCCCGGATGGAACGAATTCATCCACATGGCATTCTGGCGCGGTGAGGGGCTGGATGCGGTGTTGAGCATCCGCATGCAGGCCGGTCAGGAGCAGATCACCGACGCCCACCAGCAGTTCCTCGGCGAACTGCATCAGCTGATGGGCGCGGGCCTGCAGCGCGTGCGTTCGATGCGGCATGAACGTCGCAGCATCTACCAGGCGCTGCTCGACCGACAAAGCCAGGCCGACATCATCCTCGACCATGAGCTGCACCTGATCAGCCTGTCGCCTGCGGCCCAGCTGTTGTGCGCGGGCTGGCTGGACGAAGCCGGCAAGCGCCTGCGCTTCCCCGACAGCGTGGCTTCGGCATTGCGCGGCTGGCTGCGCCAGGCGAGCCAGGTCGGCGACGCTGAGCTTCCACGGGAAGCGTTGGACCTGCCAGCGGCACAGTTGCGGATCAGCCTGCAGGGTCGCTTGCAGGCGGACGGCCTCTATCCGATGTATCTGCTGCGACTGACGCCATTGCAAGCGGTGGCAACGGCGACGCCCGTGGTCACCCGGCCAATGTGGTCCAGGCTCTCGCCCACCGAAACCCGCGTCGCCGAGCTCGTGCTGGATGGCATGCGCAATGACGAGATCGCCAATCACCTGCGCCGCTCGCGCAAGACCATCGAAAGCCAGATCAGCGCGATCTACCGCAAGCTCGACGTTGGCCATCGTGCGCAGCTGGTGCGCCTGCTCAGCGTCACCGGCTGAGCAGGCGCAACAACTCAAGGCACGAACAGGAAGTAGTCATGCGCGGCACGCGCCAGCTGTGCGATGGCCGCGTCGCGCTCCTCGCTGCTGGCGCGTGACTGCACGAATACGGTAACGATGGCATGGCCGCGTCCGCCCGGCAGCGTGATCACGCCAACATCGTTGATCACATCCCCCACCGTGCCGGTCTTGTGCGCCACGGGGGTTTCCTTCGGCAACATGCCACGCAGGCGGGCGCTGCCGGTGCGGGTGTCGAGCATGATGTCCTGGAGCAGCTTGGTCGAGCCTGGCTGCAGTACGTCGCCACGCCAGACCTTCTGCAACAGGGTCGCCATCGCGCGGGCGCTGCTGGTGTCGCGCGGATCTTCATTCCAGGCATTGGTGTGGCCACGACGCAGCTCCTCGCTGCGCTCAGTGCGCGACAGTTCGGCATAGGCTGCCGGCCCCATCGGATTGGCCTGCGAGGCGTTATTGCCGCGATAGTTGGCCAGCAGTTCCCAGATGTAGCGATCGACCCGCATGCCACTGATGCCCAGCGCCTGCATGCGTGCATTGACCGCCGTGGTACCGCCGCCAAGACGGATCAGGATGTCGGTGGCGTTGTTGTCGCTGACCGTGATCATCATGTGCAGCAGATCGCGCACGGTGATGGCCGACCCGGCACTCAGGTGCAGGTCCATCGGCCCGCCCATCTCCGGATAGACATCATCTTCGTCCAGCGTCACCTGCTGTGTCAGCGTGAGCTTGCCCTCGTCCACCAGTTTGAGGATGTGCACGGCCACCGGCACTTTCATCGTGCTGGCCATGGGGAAGGCCCGGTCCGCATCGAGGTGGACGCTGCGGCCGCTTTCCAGATGGATGATGGCCGCACCCAGCCTGCCGGGCAGTTGTGCGGCAAGTCGTTGCGCTTCTACCTGCAGGCCCTGGCTGGACGCCGGTTTGGTGGCGGCCATTGCCGGCAGCAGCAGGCAGGCCAGCAGCGGCGCCAGGAGCAGCGCACGCGCGCGTGGATGCGATGGCGAGCGACGGAGGTGGTACTGGTACATGTTCAATTCCTCTGCAAAAGAAGCCCTTGAAGCGCTACGGCGACGGCCACTGTTCCTGTTGATCTGGATGATGCGTCATCCAGTGGTTCCGCGGCCAAGCGCAATCAGCATTCCGAGCGTAGCCCGGGTAAGCGCAGCGCACCCGGGAACAGGGTTCTACGGTTGTTTCGGGCGGTCCGTGAACGGCCCCGGGGCGCTGCGCTTACCCGGGCTACGGTTGTCCCAAACCTTCCTGCCTGTCGGTTCATCCCTAGAAGCGCATGCGTGCGCCAAGCGTGAAATAACGGCCGACCACATCGTAATAAGGCGAGCCGACCGCACCCAAGGGGGACTTCTTGTCGAACAGGTTGCTGATGTCGGCGTAGACCTCGACCTCGTTGTCGCCCGCCAACGCGAAACGCGCCTTGCCACCCACATCCCAATACACATAGGACGGGATGTTGCCGTTGGTCAGCACCAGCTGGTTGTTGTAGACGCCGGCCGAGATGTAACGCGCACGCGCCTGCGCAGCATAGCGATCACCACGCCAGCCGAAGGTCGCGTTTGCACGCCAGCGTGGCACACCGGAGCCGCCGGTGAGGCCCTGCGAGGTCACGTACTCGAAGGTGTTCTTGCCGTCGAAGGTGGTGAGGTTGTCGGTCCAGGTCGCCAGCACGCGGGTGTGGAAGTTGCCCGACATCGCCGGGAACAACTTCGCCGCCTGCAGGTTGTAAAGCAGGTCCAGATCGACACCATTGGTACGGTACTCGGCCAGGTTGACGTAGTTGGAGTTGATCCGCTCGATCTCGCCGTTGCCATCGCGCTGGATGCGCCCACACATGGCCTGGTTGCCGGCGATGCAACGCAGCACCGTTTCCTGCGCCGACACCTGGGTGATCACGTCCTTGATCTCGATGTCGAAGTAATCCACCGACATGATCAGTCCCGGCACGCTGGCCGGCGCCCAGGTGAAGCCGGCGGTCAAGGTGTCGGCCTTCTCCGGGTCCAGCAGCGGATTGCCGCCGCCAATCACCAGCGCACTGATCGAGGTGCCGGTCAGCGGATCGCTGATGGTCGACCAACCGGTGGTGCTGGTGGTGTACATCTCCGACAGGTTGGCCGAGCGGATATCGCGCGAGCGGGTGAAGCGGCCACGGAAGCCGTCGAAGAACTCGTTGGTCATGCCGTACTTCCACGACCAGATCGCACCGGAGCTGTTGTAGTCGCTGAAGCGCGCCGCCGCATTGACCTGCAGGTCACGCAGCACCGGCATGTCACGCAACAGCGGTGCGGCCACTTCGGCGAAGGCTTCGCGGACCTGGAAGCTGCCGGCCATCGGCGAGGAGCTCCAGGTACTGAACGACTTGGTCAGGTCCTGCGCACCCACCTTCTGGTCGATCTGTTCCTTGCGCGCTTCCAGCCCCATCGCCACCGAGACTTCGCCGGCCGGCAACGAGAACGGCTCGCCACGCAGGTCCAGGCCGGCGGCATCGAGCTTGGTATTGGTCATGCGCTTGGGCGTACCGGTGACATAGGCAGCTGCCTCGGCCGAGGGTGCGCCATGGCCGATCAGGTTGATCGGCACGCAACCGGAGTTGGGGTTGGTCAGGGTCACCCGGCATACCGGCTTGCCGCTGACCGGATCAATCACCGCATCCACTGCGTCGCGGTAGTTGCTGGTCAGCAGGAAGCCCGGCGCGGCCAGATCGGACTGGTTGTCGCCGTGGCTGTAGTAGCCGCTCCAGCGCCAGTTGTCGCCGACCACGCCATCCAGCGCCGCAGTGAACTGGGTGGTGCGGCGGTCGTAATCGATATCGGGAAAGGCAAATTCGCTGTTGAAGCGACCAAGCCCAAAACTGGTTTCGCCTGCGGCCAGCAATGCATCACGCACGGCTGTGGGCAGGAAGGCGTTGTCCACACTGATCTTCAAGCCGGTGCCACGGTTGTGGTCGCCGAACCATGGGAAGCGGTTCCAGCTGCGCGAGTGGCGCACGTCCATGGTCAGGCTGGTGTTGTCGGTGAGGTTCCACGACAACCTTCCCAGCACGTTGTAGCGGCGCTGTGGCGTCATCAGTGAGCTGATGTCGTCATTGCTCGGACTCTCACCACCCTGGATCAACGAGGCACCGGTATAGCCTGGGAACGGCCGCAGGCTGCCATCCGGATTGAAGGCCTGCCCGGCCAGCACACCGGTGGTGATCAAGCCGCCGATCGCGGCATTGCCGTAACCCACGTTGTCCTTCATCGTGAACGTGCCATCGCCATTGGACAGCTGCGCGGTGCGGCCCAGCCATGGACGCGATGACTTAGGCAGGATGCCGTCGTTGTTCAGCGCCTCGCCGCCGATGACGATGTGGCCGCGGCCCTGTGCGATCTCGAAACCGGTGGCGGCCGAAATGTATTGCTTCTGGTTGTCCGAGCGCGAGGACATGCCGCCCTGCACGTCGATCCTGGTGCCTACCAATTGGCTGTCCAGCTGCACGTTGACCACACCGGCAACCGCGCCCGAGCCCCAGGCGGCGGAGGCACCGCCGGTCACCACGTCCACGCCGCTGATCAGGATCGAAGGAATGCTGGCCAGGTCGTTGTCACTGGAGAAGCGCCGTCCATCCAGCAGCACCAGGGTGCGGCTGACGCCGAGGCCACGCAGGTCGACCGGCGCCCGTGCCGCATCCACGCCGGTGGTATGGGTCTGCGGCGACACCGTGCCGCGGAACTGCGGCAGGTCGTTCAGCGCGGCGGCGATATTGGTGTGGGTGGAGAGCTGCAGGTCCTCCGGTGTCACCTTCACCGTCGGCGTCGGCGCGTTGAAGCCCGGCCGGTCGATGCGCGAGCCAGATGCGGTGACGTTGACGCTGCCGATATCCACCACCTTGTCAGTGGTCTGGTCAGGCTTGGCATCGACCGCTTGGGCGAAGGCACTGGGCAGGCTGCCGGCGATGATCAGGGCGATGCCCGTGGACAACGTGGTTCTGGCGATACGGCGCGGCATACGGTTCCTCGCAGAAGGCTGGAAGTGGAACGGCTGACCTGACAATGCGGACCCTCACCCACATCTTAGGAAGCCACCTTCCCGCCCCGCATCAGGGAAAACCCCGATACCAACCGCTCAAACGACAACGGCCAGCACAGGGCTGGCCGTTGTTTCAAACGTTACCAATGCTTAGTGCGACGAGGCCTTGCTCGCACCAATGCCGGTCTCGGCGCGCACTTCCTGTGCCGGGTAGGCGGCACGCTCGGCCTGTGCGTTCTTGCTCTTGTCGGTGATCGAGAAGAACCAGATGGCGACGAAAGCAATCGTCATCGAGAACAGGGCCGGGCTGGTGTACGGGAACGGCGCACTGCCGGCCGCGTTGCCCAGCGTGTCCACCCACACCGACGGCGACAGCAGGGTCAGGATCAGCGACGAGGCCAGGCCCAACGAACCACCAATCACCGCACCGCGGGTGGTGCAGTCCTTCCACAGCAGCGACAGGATCAGCACCGGGAAGTTCGCCGATGCAGCGATGGCGAAGGCCAGCGACACCATGAAGGCCACGTTCTGCTTCTCGAACACGATACCCAGCAGCACCGCGATCACGCCCAACGCCAAGGTGGTGATGCGCGAGACACGCAGCTCCGAGCCCGGTGCCGGGTTGCCCTTCTTGAACACCGTGGCATACAGGTCATGCGACACCGCCGATGCACCGGACAGCGTCAGGCCAGCAACCACGGCCAGGATGGTGGCGAAGGCCACGGCCGAGATGAAGCCCATGAACATATTGCCGCCAACGGCCTTGCCGACCAGCACGGCTGCCATGTTCGGGCCGCCCTGGATGGTGCCGGTGACCGGATCCGCATACTCCGGATTGGTCAGCACCAGGGCGATCGCACCGAAGCCGATGATGAAGATCAGGATGTAGAAGTAGCCGATCCAGGTGGTTGCCCACAGCACCGACTTGCGTGCCTGCTTTGCATCGGGAACGGTGAAGAAGCGCATCAGGATGTGCGGCAGGCCGGCGGTACCGAACATCAGTGCCATGCCGAACGAGATTGCCGAGATCGGATCCTTGACGAAGCCACCTGGCCCCATGATCGCCAGGCCGGTACTGGCCGCTTCCTCGGCACTCTTGCCGCCGTTGGCTGCGATCTGGGTCTTGACCCGCACCGCCTCGGTGAACAACGCCTCGAAGCTGAAGTTGAAGTGCCACATCACCATCACGGCCATGAAGGTCACGCCCGACAGCAACAGGCAGGCCTTGATGATCTGCACCCAGGTGGTGGCAGTCATGCCGCCGAACAGCACGTAGACCATCATCAGCACGCCGACCAGCGCCACTGCGATCCAGTAGTCCAGGCCGAACAGCAGCTTGATCAGCGCACCGGCACCCACCATCTGTGCGATCAGGTAGAACAGCACCACCACCAGCGTGCCCGATGCCGCGAACATGCGGATGGGCTTGGCCTGGAAGCGGTAGCCGGCGACGTCGGCGAAGGTGAAGCGGCCGAGGTTACGCAGGCGTTCTGCCATCAGGAAGGTCAGGATCGGCCAACCGACGAGGAAGCCCAGTGCATAGATCAGGCCGTCGTAACCATTGGTCATCACCGCGGCGGTGATGCCTAGGAACGAGGCTGCCGACATGTAGTCACCGGCAATGGCCAGACCGTTCTGGAAACCGGTGATGCCGCCACCGGCAGTGTAGAAATCGGACGCCGACTTGGTGCGGCCAGCGGCCCACTTGGTGATGCCAAGCGTGAACACCACGAAGGTCGCGAACATGATGATCGCGGTCCAGTTGGTCGGCTGGCGCACGGTCTGGCCGATGTCGCCACCGGCGGCCATGGCCGCACCGCTGGCGATCAGCAGGCCCAGCAGTGCACCGGTTCGCAGGAAGGAGTGGGTCATTGTGCTTCCTCCACGATTTCTGCGGTCAACTTGTCGAATTCCTTGTTGGCGCGGCGCACGTAGAAGCCGGTGATGACGATGGTGAACACCATCAAGCCCAAGGCGATCGGAATACCAACGGTGGTGATCTTGCCGGGGCCGATCGGCGTGGCCAGGAAGGCCTTGTCGAAGGCGATCAGGCCGATATAGCCGTAGTAGCCCAGCAACATCAGGATGGTCAGGAACCAACCCAGCTTGTTGCGCGAGCTGCGCAGCCGTTGGTATTTCGGGTTGGAGGCGATCCGCTCTACACGGGGATCGACGGAAGCATTCATCGGAATTCTCCAGGCGTTGGGAATACGAACGCCATGGCATGCGGAGATGCCTTGACGGTCACATGAGTGCTCCCCGTGGGGGTAGGGAGATGGGGCGTACTACGTTTTCAGGCGCACCAGCGGCGCTACTGCAGCGCCGCTGGCGGATGGGTCAGAAGCTGTACTTGGTGGTGAACTGCAGGCGGCTGATATCGCCCTTCTTGCCGTTCTCGATCTCGCGCACGCCGTACATCAACTCGGCACCGACATCGACCTTGGGCATCGGCGTGTAGAAGATGTTGCCGCGGATCGACTGCACGCTCTTGGTCACCAGGTCACCGGTGATGGAGGCGTTGTTGTCGTAGTCGCTGCGGGCGTAGATCAGGTTGGTGCGCAGCTTCGGGCTGAAGGCATGGCGCCAGCCGACATAACCGGCAACCACGCCGGTCGGGTCGATCTCGTCGCGGAGCGCGTCATAACCGCTGTCGGCGGTGATGCCAAGACCGATATAGCGGGAAATGCCTTCGCCACCGGTCAGCTGGTAATGCAGGGTATCGGCATCGCCCATCAGCCACTTGCCGCCAAGGGTGATGCCGCCGGCCACCTTGCTGGCATCAGCACCGGTGGTCTGGTTGTCGAGCTTGAGCTGGCGCACCAGACCGGCGACGCCGAAGGTGCCCCAATCGCCCTTCCAACCGTAACGCACGGTCAGGTCGGGCAGCGAGCCACGGTCGGAGTTGGCAACCGCCGGCACGTTCCACTTGTTGGTGACCGGGTTGAAGGTGCCGGTAAGCGTGGTGGTTTCCGGATTTTCCAGGGCAACACTCAGGCCGCCATTGGTGTAGCGGATCTGCGCCTGGCGCACGAATACCACGCCATCGGTGGGGCCGACGAAGTCAGCCGCTTCCGGAATCGAGGCCGCGTCCATGAAGTTGGACCAGGTCTGGCCGGCCAGCCAGTTGTTCCAGTACATATAGGCGTGGCGCAGAGTGACGCCATAGGTATTGGTCGCGGTCTGGTTGCCCAGCGAATTGCCGAAGAAATCCATCTCGACCATGGCGCCGGCCTTGTCGCCGTTCTCGGCGACATGGTCCACGCCCAGGTTGAAGCGCGAGAACTTGGCGTGGGCGTTGTAGTCCACGTCCGAAGCCTTGCCCGAACCACCGGCGCCATGCACCGGGGTCTGGCCCGGCAGATACAGCGCGCGGCCGGTGGCATCGTCAGCCAGCTGGCCATCACCGGTACGCGTGGCAAGGAAATCGGCCTTGATGAAGCCGCCCACCTTGAAGGTGGTGCCCGCGGTCGCGCCCGGGGTGATGCTGGTGACCTGGATCGGCTGCTTGCCGGCCGGCACCGCCGGTGCGGCAGCGCGCTCGGCCTGCGCAGTACGGACCTGCACCACTTCACTCTGGGTCTGGGCGATGGCGCCCTGCTGTTGCTGCTGGGTGGACAGCAGCAGCTGCACCTGCCGTTCAAGATCGGCGACGCGTGCTTCCAGCGCCTTCTCTTTTGCGGTCTCGGCAAAGGCCATGCCCGGCGCAACCAGCGCGACAAACAGCGCGGCAGCGAGTGGCCGGCGGGCCGTTTTCAACATGTTTCGATTCATTGGGACTGCCTCTCTCCAGGCTGGCGAACGGGCCGCACCGGTTGCACGGTCGCAGCCAGCGTGCGCGGGCCAGGTGGCGGGCGGCTATTCGCCATTAGTCGTAAGCAGGCGTCTGTTCGACCATCGTCTAACAAAGGGGGCAGCGCGATGGGGGGTGGATGCGGCACACTTGGGGTGTCCGCCTCTGTCCCTCGACAGAGCGCATTCATTGGTTACAAGTGCAAAGGTGAGGGTTGCCATGACTGATGTATATCCCGTTGATTCCGCGTTCGCCGAGAAGGCACGGATCGACAAGAACACGTACCAGCAGCTGTACCGCGAATCGGTCGAAAACCCCGATGCATTCTGGGCAAAGGCCGCCGAGCGCCTGGATTGGTTCAAGAAGCCGACCAAGATCAAGAACGTCAGCTACCAGCTCGACGATTTCCGCATCAAGTGGTTCGAGGACGGCGAGCTCAATGTCAGCGTCAACTGCCTGGACCGGCAGCTGGCCACGCGCGGTGACAAGACGGCGATCCTGTTCGAGCCCGATGGCCCGGACAGCCCGGCGCAGAAGGTCACTTATCGCGAACTGTACGAACGCGTATGCCGCTTGGGCAACGCGCTGCGCAACCTCGGCATCAAGAAGGGTGACCGCGTCACCATCTACCTGCCGATGATCGTCGACGCCGCGGTGGCGATGCTGGCCTGCGCCCGTGTCGGTGCCATCCACTCGGTGGTGTTCGGTGGCTTTGCCGCCAACTCCATCGCCGACCGTGTCGGCGACTGCGCCAGCAAGCTGATCATCACCGCCGACGAAGGCCTGCGTGGTGGCAAGAAGGTGCCGCTGAAGGCCAACGTCGATGCCGCGCTGAAGCTGCCCGGCACCAATACCGTGGAAACCGTGCTGGTGGTGCGCCACACCGGTGGCGCGGTCGACATGCAGGCGCCGCGTGACCGCTGGTTCCACGACGTGGTGGACACCCAGCCGGCCGAGTGCGAACCCGAGCGCATGAACGCGGAAGATCCGCTGTTCATCCTCTACACCTCCGGCTCCACCGGCAAGCCCAAGGGCGTGCTGCACACCAGCGGTGGTTACCTGCTGTATGCGGCCTATACCCACGAAGCCGTGTTCGACCTGCGCGAGGACGACATCTACTGGTGCACCGCCGACGTCGGCTGGGTCACCGGCCACAGCTACATCGTCTACGGCCCGCTGGCCAACGGCGCCACCTCGGTGATGTTCGAGGGCGTGCCCAACTACCCGAACACCTCGCGCTTCTGGGATGTGATCGACAAGCACCAGGTCACCATCTTCTACACCGCGCCCACCGCCATCCGTGCGCTGATGCGCGAAGGCGAGGAGCCGGTCAAGCGCACCTCGCGCAAGAGCCTGCGCCTGCTCGGCAGCGTGGGTGAGCCGATCAATCCGGAAGCCTGGCGCTGGTATTACGACGTGGTTGGCGATGCACGCTGCCCGATCGTGGACACCTGGTGGCAGACCGAAACCGGTGGCATCCTGATTTCGCCGCTGCCGGGTGCCATCGACCTGAAGCCGGGCTCGGCCACGCTGCCGTTCTTCGGCGTGCAGCCGGCCCTGGTCAGCGCCGATGGTGAGCCGCTGGAAGGCGCCACCGAAGGCAACCTGATCATCCGCGACTCCTGGCCGGGCCAGATGCGCACCGTCTACGGTGACCACCAGCGTTTCATCGACACCTATTTCCGTACCTACCCGGGCAGCTACTTCACCGGCGACGGTTGCCGCCGCGATGAAGACGGCTATTACTGGATCACCGGCCGCGTCGATGACGTGATCAACGTCTCCGGCCACCGCATTGGCACCGCCGAAGTGGAAAGCGCGCTGGTCTCGCACCCGAAGGTGGCCGAGGCGGCCGTGGTCGGCTTCCCGCACGAGATCAAGGGCCAGGGCATCTATGCCTATGTCACCCTGATCGCCGGCGAAGCACAGACCGACGAGCTGCTCAAGGAACTGGTGACCTGGGTACGCAAGGAGATCGGCCCGATCGCTGCGCCGGACCACCTGCAGTGGGCACCGGGCCTGCCCAAGACCCGCTCGGGCAAGATCATGCGCCGCATCCTGCGCAAGATCGCCGAGAACGCGCCGGACCAGCTTGGCGACACCTCGACCCTGGCCGATCCGTCGGTGGTGGCGTCGCTGGTGGAAGAGCGCAAGGTCCGCTGAAGGAACAACCAGGAGTGAGTGATGAGGAGCGAGGAGTGAGTGACGGCAACCGCAAGTGCAGCCGGCACCTTCACTCCTCCTTCTGCACCGATGCTCGGCTGTCCTGCCCGTTGCAACAGCGGTAGCATCGGGCAGGACGATCCAAGCTCTCACTCCTGACTTCTCATCACTCACTACTCGCCCCATGCCTACCCTCCTCATTGCCGACGACCATCCGCTGTTCCGCGAAGCCCTGAAGGGCGCGGTGCAACGCGTCATTCCCGGCGTGCAGCTGATGGAGGCCGACAGCGTCGAAGCACTGTACGCACTGGCCGAACAACACCCCGATGCCGACCTGGTGTTGATGGACCTCAACATGCCGGGCGCGCAAGGCTTCAATGCGCTGGTGCACCTGCGTTCGCTGCATCCGCAGTTGCCCATCGTGGTGGTGTCCGCACGCGAGGAAGCCACGGTGATGCGGCGTGCACTGGACCATGGCGCCTTCGGCTTCATCCCCAAGTCCGCCGATTCGGACACCATCGGCCATGCGCTGGGCACCATCCTCGATGGCGAGCGCTGGGCACCGGCGGAGGCGCACAACGTGCCGCCGACCCCGAATGAAGAACGCGAAGTCGGCCAGCGCCTGCGCGAACTGACCCCGCAGCAGTTCCGTGTCCTGCAGATGCTCGGCGTGGGCCGCCTGAACAAGCAGATCGCCTATGACCTGGGCGTCTCCGAGGCCACCATCAAGGCCCATGTCACCGCCATCCTGCGCAAGCTCGGCGTCACCAACCGTACCCAGGCGGTGCTGATGGCCGGCAAGCTGGCCATCGACGACGACACCATCGTGTTGCCGCCGGAAGAAGACTGAGCTGCCGCAGAAGCGAAAAGCCCTCGTGGGAGCGGCGTAAGCCGCGAGGCCAGCGAGACTGCAGATAGCGGGAATTCCAAGCAGCCGCAAACAGCCAGATTTCTGAATGGCAATGTGTCCAGCAGCCTAAATCTACCGGCTTCGCGGCTTACGCCGCTCCCACAAACAGTCCAAGCAGCCGCATGGCCCTGCAGGACAGCCCTCTTTTTGTAGGAGCGGCGTAAGCCGCGAAGCAAATGATCCTTCAGATAGCGTGCTCGAGGCCTCTCCACGCAATCCTCAAACAGCCGGATTTCTGAATGGCGTTGTGTCCGGCGACCAAAATCCACCGGCTTCGCGGCTCACGCCGCTCCTACAAACACGGTGGCCTGCCATCGCTGCAGCTTGCTGCTACAATCCGCGCTCCCTTGGGGAGTAGCCTGCTTCCAGCAATGGAAGCGCCCACATCAACATACTCGGCCACTGCGCCGTGGTGTGGGCAGCCAGACCCGGTTGGCGAGACCAGCGGCATGCGTGCGCAACTTTGGTTGGGCGCGGCGCATGCCGTTCGTGTCCGCCCGACCAGGTAATCCTGATGTCTCCCATTTCCATTGTTCTGATCGGCTTCGCCATGTCCACCGACGCCTTCGCTGCGGCGGTTGGCAAGGGCGCTGCCATGCGCAAGCCACGCCTGCTCGACGCCCTGCGCGCGGGCTTGATCTTCGGCGTGATCGAAGCCCTCACCCCCCTCATCGGCTGGCTGCTGGGCCGCGCTGCGTCGCAATACGTGCAGGCCTTCGATCACTGGATCGCGTTCGGCCTGCTTGGCGTACTGGGCGCGCACATGATCTTTGCCGGCCTGAAGCCCGATGATGAAAGCGAAGACGAGGGTGCCGGCGACGCCAGCGGCGAACAGCACAAGAGTTTCTGGACCCTGGCCGCGACCGGCTTCGCCACCAGCATCGATGCGATGGCGATCGGCGTGGGCCTGGCCTTCCTTGATGTGCACATCGGCGTGGTGGCTCTGGTGATCGGCCTGTGCACGATGACCATGGTGACCATCGGCATCATGCTTGGCCGTGCCTTGGGTTCCTTGGTTGGCAAGCGCGCGGAGATCATTGGCGGCGTGATCCTGATCATCATCGGCTGCGCGATTTTGTACGAGCATCTGACGGCCGCGGCGGCTGTGGTCGGAGCGGCGTAAATCGCGAAGCCGGCACGCCATTTGTAGAGCGCAGCCATGCTGCGCTGGGGCATTACCGGTAAGGCCGCTGCCGAGCATGGCTCGGCACTACAGATCTAGCCCCTCTCCCGCGTGCGGGAGAGGGGTTGGGGTGAGGGCGGCTTTTCGCTGGTGAAGCCCTGCCGAGCATGGCTCGGCACTACAGTTCTGGCTGCTAGCGCCTGCGCGGGTCATTCAATGCGGTCAGGAACGCGCGCAGTGAGGCCGGCTTCACTGGCTTGGTCAGCACGCGGTAGCCGCGTTCGCGGGCCATGCGCTTCAACTCATCGCGGCCATCGGCGGTCAGCAAGGCGCCAGGCAAAGGCCTATGCGCGGCCTCGCGCAGGGCGATCAGGGTATCCAGTCCATCAAGACGATCATGCAGGTGGTAATCCACCAGCATCACGTCGGGCTGTTCGCCCAGCTTCTCCAGGGCCATGTCCACCGTGCTGGCGGCGATCACTTCCACCTTCCAGCGGCCCAGCAAGGCACGCATGCCGTCGAGGATCTCCTGGTCGTTGTCCACGCACAGCACGCGCATGCCGGCCAATGAATCATCACCGCCAAAAGCCGTCTGCTGGCGCGGCGCTGGCAGCGGTGCGGCAGGCGTCGGCACGCGCGGCAAGCTGATCGAGAACATGCTGCCGTGGCCAGGCTGGCTGCGCGCATTCAAGCCGTGATCGAGCAGGCGCGAGATGCGCTGGCAGATCGACAAGCCCAGACCCAGGCCCTGCTCGCCCCAATCGAATGGCTGCTGGTAGCGATGGAACTCGTTGAAGATCTGCTGCATATGGTGCTCGGGAATACCGGGGCCGGTATCCCATACCTGCAACTCGACTTCTTCGCCGCGCACACGCAACGCCAGCACGATGCGACCGCTACGCGTATAGCGCAGCGCGTTGGCCATGAAATTCTGCAACACACGGCGCAGCAAGCGCCTATCGCTGCGTACCCAGGCGGTGCGCGCAAACACATGCAGGCGCAGGCCACGCCCTGCCGCGACCGGCGTGTACTGCGCCGCAAGCTCGCGGACCAGGACACTGGCGTCGAATTCACTGATGGTCGGGCGCAGGCCACCGGCATCCAGGCGCGACACGTCCAGCAGACCATCCAGCAATTCTTCGGCAGCACGCAACGAAGCATCGACACGCTCAGCCAGATGCCGCTGCTCCTCGGTCTCGTGCAGGCTGTCGCGCAGCGCCGATGCAAACAACCGCGCGGCGTTCAGGGGCTGCAGCACGTCGTGGCTGATCGCCGCCAGGAAGCGCGTCTTCGATTGCTGCGCGGCCTCCGCTGCCTGTGAACGCTCGGCCACGCGCTGTTCCAGGGTCTCATTGGCTTCCAGCAGCGCCTGCTCGGCGTTCTTGAAGTCGGTGATGTCGTTGTAGCTGGTGACATAGCCGCCGCCGGGCAGCGCTTGGCCGCGCAGCTCGATCACCTTGCCATCGGCGCCGGTGCGCTCGAACACATGGGGTGAACCGGCGCGCATATAGCCGATGCGGCGATTGATCTGCACTTCGATATCACCCGAGCCAAGCTCGCCGCGTTCGGCGTTGTAGCGGATCAGGTCAGCGACGGGACGGCCGACGTAAAGCATGCCGTCGGGATAGCCGAACATCTGCTGGTAGCGGCGATTCCATGCGGTCAGGCGCATTTCCGGATCAACCACGCTGACCCCGGCGCTGATGTTTTCCAGCGTGGTGGAAAGAATCTCGCGGTTGAAGCGCAGCTCCTGTCCGGCCTCGTCCAGCACCGCCACCACTTCGCCCAGATCCATGCCCGAGCCGCGCAGCAGGCTGGTCAGCAGCAGGCGCGCGGACGCCGCGCCAATGGACGCCGCGAGCAGGCGCTCGGTGAACTGCACCCAGACGCGGTCGGCGGCGGCAGCGGGCTGGAATTCGCGCTCCAGCAACTGCGCCTGTTCACCGAACGAACGCCGCGCACGGTTGTCACCGATGACACGGGTTGCCAGGGCCAGCAGATCACGCACCTTGACGTGCGCCGGCCAATCACCGGCCACCACCGGACGCTTGGCGTAAGGATCCAGGAATGGGGCGGCGCGCAACCGCTCGGCGACATCAGGCCGCCAGCGCATCGACACCAGCAACATGGTTACGGTGTTGATCAACAGCGACCAGAACGTGCCATGGGTCAGTGGGTCCCAACCGGTCAGGCCGAACAACTGTTGTGGGCGCAGCCAGCCGATGCCGAACGGCCCCTGCGTGAGCAGGCTCGCATCCAGCCAGCCGCCATGGCTCAGCGCTGGCACCAGCAAGGTGTAGGCCCAGACCACGAAGCCCGCCAACATGCCGGTTTCCACGCCGCGGCGGCTGGCGCCACGCCAGTACAGGCCACCAAGCAGGCCCGGCGCGAACTGCGCCACCGCCGCAAAGGCCATCAAGCCATAGGCGGCCAGCATGGTGTCGTCGTTGCTGCCGCGGTAGTAACCATAGGCAACCAAGGCCAGCAGCACGATCGCCATGCGCCGTATCCACAGCACGCGCGAGGCGACATTGGCGGCCTCGCGGTGATCGCCGCTACGGCGTAGCAGCAGCGGCATCACCAGGTCGTTGCTGATCATCGTCGCCAGCGCGATCGAAGACACGATGACCATGCCGGTGGCCGCGGAGAAGCCGCCGATATAGGCGATCAGGGCCAGCGTGGTATTGCCGGCGAACATCGGCAAGGCCAATACCAGGGTGTCGTCCGAAGCCAGGCCGGTGCCGAACATCGCCGCGCCGGCGGTAGCGATGGGCACGATCATCAACGAAATCAGCACCAGATAGCCGCCGAACATCCAGCGTGCGCGCCTGACGTCGCCGGCATTGCCGCACTCCACCACGGCAACGTGGAACTGCCGTGGCAGACAGATCAGGGCAAGGAAGCTGAGCAGCGTCTGCGAGACGAAGCCGACCGGCGGCATGCCTTCAAACAGGGTGCGTGCCGACTGCACGACCGACTCGCCACGGTCAGTCAGCCACACATAGGCGAACACGCCGATGGCGACCATCGCCAGCAGCTTGATCAGCGATTCCACCGCGATGGCCAGCATCATGCCGTAGTGGTGTTCGGTGGCATCGACCTGGCGGGTGCCGAACAGGATGGCGAACAAGGCCATCAGCAGCGCCACATACAGCGCCGGGTCGGTCAGGAAGCCCTTGCCGGCGGCATCGCCGGTCAGCACCTGCAGGCTCATCGCCACGGCCTTGTACTGCAGGGCCAGGTACGGCACCACGCCGATCAGCGCGATCAAGGCGACCAATGCCGCCAGCCGGCGTGAGCGGCCAAAGCGCGAGGAGATGAAGTCGGCGATGGACACCACGTTCTCGCTGCGGGCGATCAGCGCCAGCCGCTCGATGATGCGCCAGCCGAACATCAGCATCAGCAGCGGGCCCAGATAAATAGGCAGATAGCCGATGCCGTAACGCACCGCCGAGCCGACCGCACCGTAGAAGGTCCAGGACGAGCAATAGACCGCCAGCGCCAGGCTGTAGACCACCGGCCGCAGCCAGGGGCGGTCCGGATACAGCGGACGACGGTCACCCCACCACGCCACCCCGAACAGCAGCGCGGCATAGCAGAGTGAGACCAGGAGCAGGATCCAGCTGGAGACCAAGGGTGTTTCCCATGCGACTTAGCCGGTCCAGTGTAGCCATTCCGCTGGGTTGGGGCTTTGGGGGTTGCGCGAGCTGCGGCTCGGCTCCCTGCCTTGTGCGCAGCACAGGGGAGGGTTGGGGAGGGGGGCTGTTGGCGGTGGCGGTTGGTTGCTCCTCCCGCTGGGGTGCTCTTACTTTCCTAGGCAAAAAGCTTCGAGCTGCGCTCGCCTACCCCTCCCCAACCCTCCCCTGCGCCTGCGGCGCAAGGGAGGGGGCAGATCGCCAGCGCGCGGGGATCTTGTCAGCTGCTGCCGTTGCTCCCTCCCTTGTGCAAAGCACAGGGGAGGGTCGGGGAGGGGTGCTGTTGGCGGTAGCAGTTGGTTGCTCCTCCCGCTGGGGGTGCTCCTACTTTCCGAGGCAAGAAGCTTCGAGCTGCACTCGCCTACCCCTCCCCAGCCCTCCCCTGCACCTGCGGCGCAAGGGAGGGGGCATATCGCCAGCGCACGAAGAATGCGTCGACTGCTGCCGTTGCTCCCTCCCTTGTGCGAAGCACAGGGGAGGGTTGGGGAGGGGTGCTGTTGGCGGTGGCAGTTGGTTGCTCCTCCCACTGAGGGTGCTCTTACTTTCCGAGGCAAGAAGCTTCGAGCTGCGCTCGCCTACCCCTCCCCGGCCCTCCCCTGCGCCTGCGGCGCAAGGGAGGGGGCGGATCGCCAGCGCGCGAAGATTACCCGGGAGGAGACTTGCCCCCCCAAACGAACAACGCCCCGGCATTGCCGGGGCGTTGTTGATCAACTCTTTGCGCTGAACTTACTGCGCCAACTCGAACCGCACTTCCACGCGGCGGTTCGGCAGCAGGCATTCCAGCAAGGCGGCACGCGGCTTGATGCCGTCGCACTGCTGCACCTGCTGGGTGTCGCCGCGGTACTCGTAGCGGATCTTGTCCGCCGCCACACCACGGCCGATCAGCAACTCACGCACGGTCTTGGCACGGCGCTCGGACAGGGCCTGGTTGTAGTCGAAGCCATTACCCTGCATGCGGTCGGCATGGCCAACCAGGGTCACACCGGCCAGTTCGCGCTTCTCGTTGCCGATGGTGGCCAGGGCGCGATCCACGCTCTCCAGCGAGTAGGTGCGGATGTCCTTGTAGCCGTCACGATCGAACTCGAACAGCACGTTGGCGATCAACGGACCTGCCGCTACCGGCGCAACCACCGGACCAGCCGGATCGACGCCGCACAGGCGCGCTGCGGTTTCGGCTTCGTTGACCAGGTCTTCGGCGATCTGGATGTAGGGCTTGGAGTGGCGCCACTGCTGCTGGTTGAACTCGTTGCCGGCGTGCACCAGCTCCACTTCACCACAGGCCACCTTCTGCGCGGCGCAGGCGAAGCCCGGCGTGCCATGGATGACCTTCAGGCGGTCCCACAGATCGGCACGCAGGTACTTGGCATCATTGACCAGGGCGGTGTCGGTGGGAATCGGCGAGACGCCATTCTCCATGTCCACGATCAGCTTCTCCGACTCGGTCAGCGCTTCCTGCGGGAAAGCGCTGCGGTCATTGCGGGTGTATTCGTGGAACGACACGTCCAGCCAGCACTGGGCCTTGGACAGGTGGTAGTCGCGGATCGGGCGACCTCCATCGTTCAATGCCTGGATGCGGCCCTGGGTCGCTTCATACGACTGCAGGTCGGCATGGATGGCTTCGTCACTGATGCGCTTGGCCTGCGGATTGAGCTGGGTCTGCTGGGCGCCGGCGGTGCCGGCGACAGCGAAGACGGCAACAGCCAGCAAGCTGCGCAGCGGACGGTACTTGGTTTGCATAACGGTCATGGTGTCGTCCTCAGCGGGCCGGGTCGCGGTAGCGGACCGGGTCCCGACGGAAAAGGTCTTCGTCGAACTTGAAGCGCAGGCGCAGGAAGAAGCCCTGCTGCGTGTACTCGTAGCCATTGAGATCACTGTCGCCTTCGAAGCCGGTCCAGTTGTAACCGGCCGACAGCCACAGGTTCTGCCGCAGCAGGCGGCCAACCTCCATGCCGTAGGCAAACTGGTTGGCGCCGTACTGGCCACGGAAGGTGGAACCCAGCACGCCGATGTCCCAGTTCTCGGTGATGTCGTACACGACACGGCCAGAGACCAGCACTGCGTTGAAGCTGCTGTTGACGCGGCTGCCATCGCCATAGGCGAACTGGTCGCGCTGCCACTTGCCGGCAATGCGCCCAGTCAGCCACCACGGCCGCGACGGATGCCAGTCGGCGTGGGTGGAGACGATGTGCGCACGCGTGCGGACATCCTGGCTGGTACCACTGACCACCTCGCCGTTGAGCAGGGTCAGGCCGCTTTCGTCACGCTCGAGCTTGTACTCGTAGCGCATCAGGGCATTGACCCGGTTACGGTCGGTGTCGCGATACGCGAGGCCCAACTGGAAGCGATCCTGCAATACGTCGCCACGTTCTTCGTAGTTGGTGGCCAGCAGGTAGTTGCGGCCCAGCAGGGTCCAGTCACGGCTCAGCTTGCGTGCGACCATGAACTGCAGCAGCGAGGTCTTGAATGCCTCGTTGCTGTCGGTGGTGCCCGGCACGTCCTCGGAGATGCGGTGTTCGGCACGGATCGCGCCACGCCACAACGGGTTGGCACTGTAATCCAGGGCCAGCGCCAGGCCGGTGCTGTCACCGGTATCGCCATCGATCACATTGACGCGTTCGATCGAGCTGCTCAGGCGCAGGCCCTTGGCGATATCCCAGTTGTTGCGGATACCGGAGGCAGCCTGCACATCACGGCCGCTGATCGCATCCCGCAGGCGGTATTCGGAGAACGCCTGGGTGTCGCGGATGTAGCTGCTGTCGATACCGAACACCAGCGCATCGGCCTCACGGTCGGTGGTAGTGATGCCGTAGGCGCTGGTCAGGCCCGTCTGCTTCTCGTAGCGGCCGTACAAACGGCTGCGCTCGAAGACCTGGTAGTCCACGCCAGCGGCGACGCGGTTGCGGTCTTCACCGCTGACGCTCTGTTCGTACTCGGCACCGCCGCTGAACTTGTCGTTGAAGCGGTAACCGATACCGATGCGGGCGCTGTCCGATTCCAGCTTGGTGCCTACCGGCAGGTCGCTGGTCATGGTGTCGCCATTGCTGCCGCTGTTGATCACCATCAGGCCGGTGGCCGGGTCCAACGCCTGCTGGCCATAGCCGAGTGCACCGCCACCGGAACCGGTGGCGAAGCCGCCGGTCAGGCCCGACAACGAGCCATAGCCGGTGCTCGACCACGGCGAAGTGATGCCGATGGTTTCGCGGATGCTGCGCAGGCCGAAGTCCAGGGTCAAGCGCTCGGTGGCACCGATGCGTACGCCGGCGCCGCCGGCATCACGCTTGCCGCCGTCCGGGTTGCGGTCTTCACTGCGCAGGGCCTCAACGTACAGCTCCAGGCGTGGGCCGACGGCGTACGCCATGCGGCCACTGTATTCGCCACGGCCGCCATACAGCGGCGAGGCCTGGTTGTTGAACTCCGGATCGGTGCGCGCACCGAACAGGCGTGCGTCGAACCTGGTGCCATCGTGGGCGAACTCGACGCGCCAGGCGTCGCCTTCGACCTGACCGGTGACGTCCTTCAGGCCCTGCGAAGTCACCTGGTTGAGCGAGTTGGTGTTGACCTCGCTCTGGGTGCGGGCGAACTCGGCGACCAACATCGTGTTCTGGCCGAAGCGGTAGCCGGCGTTGACGCTGCCCATCTTGAACTCGGCGTACGGGTTCTGGTCTTCGACCGCCGATGCGCCGACTTCCAGCTTGTCGGTGAGCTTGTACTGGCCATCGGCACCGATCACCCAGAACTTCTCGGTCTGCTGATCGAGTTCATAGGTGATGCGCAGCGAGACCGGATTCAGGTCGCTGTCGAACGAGGGCAGGAACTGGTTCAGCAGGATGCGCCCGGAGAACGGCTCGAAGCTGTAATCCACCAGGCGTGCCAGCGGCTTTACCGAAACGATGCGCGAGGGCTGGTTGCGATCACGCACGATCATCTCGACGCGTTCGCTGCCTTCCAGTACGGCGTTGTTGCGCAGCGCATACGGGCCGCTGCCCTGGCTGCGGAACTCCTCGATGATCTGCCGCAGCGAGTCCTCGATGGCGAACACATTGGTACGCACGCGCTCACTTTCGAAGTGCCAGCCCAGGCCGGTGGCGGTACGGTTGTAGGTGCTCAGGCTGCGCTGCGGAATCGGGCCACTGCCGCCAACGCCGCTGCTGGTAGCCAGCGTGTCGCCGGTCTGGAAGTCACCGTACAGCAGGTAGCTGCGCTTGTTGTCCACGCGCACATACAGGCGCTCGGCCGAACGCGCGTCGAAGCCACGCAGCGAGGAGTCGCCGTAGACCGGATAGAACTCTTCCGGCTGGATGTCACGCAGCAGGCGGCCACGTACATCCTTGTCCGAGTCATAGGCCGCGGTGAGCAGGTACTCACCCTTGATGCGGCCCTTGACGAAGAACGCGGTGCGCGCCGATGCACTGGCCTTGCCGTTGTTGAACTGCTTCTCCCAGCGACGGATATCGCGGTCGAAGGCATCGTGGTGCTGCACCGGCGAGATCAGGCTGGCGTTGGACTTGTTGCGGAAGTTCAGCACGCCTTCGATCAGGCCGGTGGCGAGCAACTCGCGCATTTCCGGCAGGAAGCCGATCGTGCCTTCGGCGGTTTCACCACCGGCAGTAATCCGCAGCAGCACATCCTGCGGATCATGCGGGGCGACCAGGTCGAACTCGGCAACACCGTTCTCGACTTCCAGCTGCACGCCCGGCATCACCTTGTCGGCATCGCTGGCACCCGGGCCGAACTCGTCGGTGCGCGAACCCGGCAAACGGATGCGACCGCCACTGTTCTCGATGGTGACGAAGGACTTGCCGGCCAGCAGCTTGCCGTCGGCACCAAGCAGATGCACGGTGATGTGCACCGGCGTCTGGCCGTCGGCCGGCACGCCGTCACGGTCCACTTCCACCGACACGCGATCGACACCGGCGTTGCGGCTGTAGTCGACTTCACCCGAACGTGCAGCCACCACTTCCGGCGGCGTATCGAGGGTGGTCAGCGAACGCGGATACAGCGTGCTGCTGTCGCCGATCACCGGAGTGAAGCGGGTGCTGCTGCCCACGTTCTGGGCCAGCACCGGCAACGATGCGGTAGCCAGCGCGCAGGCCAGCAGGCTCACGCGCGGCATCTTGCGCAGGGCGGTGCGGCTCATGGCTGCACCTCCTGCTGGGCCGGCGCGGACGGCGGGTTGGGTCGCGGTTGCACGATCGGTCTCTGGTTGGACGAGTCCGTGGCCTGCTGCGGCGCACGGACCGGCTTGCTGTCAAAACGCAGCTGCGACTGCCCGGTTTCGGTCTCCGGTGCGCGCACCTCGCCCTGGGTACGGCGTGCCTTCACCTGCTCCAGCAGCGGGTTGGCGCAGCTGCCCTCGACGAAGTCGGCGCGATGCAGCTCACCGTTCTTCAGGTCCAGGAACAGGCTGTCGGCATCACCCAGGTTGCGGTTGCTACTGGTGGTCAGGCGGGCACCCACCGGCAAGGTGGACGGGTCCACCTTCAGGGTGTGGCTCTGCGGCGGCAGGCCGCAGTAGCTGTACTTGCCCTCGGAATCGGAAATCATCCAGGTGCCGTTGGAGAAGTACATGCGTACGCCCGGGATGCCCAGCTCTTCTTCGTCCTGCACGTGGTTGTTGTTGCAGTCCACGAAGATCTTGCCCAGTACGCAGGCTTCCTCGGTGAACACGCCACCGGTGACGCGCACGCGGTACTCGGCACGGTTGGACGGCACCGAGCCCGGTACCGGCGTCATCGAACCCGGATCGATACAGCCGCCGGTGATCGAGCAGCCATGTGCCTGCGCACGGTTGATGCCATCGCCCTGCTGCGCACCGACGCCGACTCGCACGCGGTAGGTCAGCACCAGCTGCTGGCCGACGTCGATCGGGCCCAGGTCGAAGCCCAGGCGCGGACCCGGCTTGCCGAGCGGATCTTCAACAGCGCGCCCACCCACACGGCCGGTGCCGTTGATGTAGGTGAAGCCACGCGGCAGCGTATCGACGATGTTGACCGTCGCCATCGCGCTGCCGGCGGTCTGCCGCACGGTGATGGTGTACTGCACGGTGTCACCGATTTCCGCGGTCTGGCGATCACCGGTCTTGGTGATGACCAGGCCGGTGGCTTCGGCGGTGTCCAGCGGGATGTGGTTATGGACCACGCCTGCAACCGCGGAACCTGCGAACAGGTTCAGCCAGTACTGGGTCGGCGTACCTACCGCACCGGTCGGTGCATCGGTCTGCGGCTGCACCAGGTGGCTGCTGCCCGCTGCACCCAGCGGCGACAACGAACCGGTCTCCGCCGGAATCAGCGACGACACGAACTTGTAGCCCCCCGGCGGCGTGACCGTCAGCTGGAACTCGCAACGTGCCGGCGCGGCCGGACCAAACATGAACTGGTAGTAGCCGTTGTTGCCCACCGTCATCGATACCGCATTGCCTTCCACGCGGTAACCACCGGCGCCGGCATTGAGGATGGCGGTGTTCGGGTCATAGCCGGTGCACACGCCAATCGGCGCGAGGGTGACGATGGAACCCGGCACCGGATCGCGGGTGACGGCGTCGTAGACGACACCGGACGGATCCACCGGCAGGCTCTGCTGCGGCAGATGCTGACCGGCTTCGAGCACGACCTGCAGCTGGCTGGTGCCGTTCTCGCTGACGCGGCAGGCGCTGACGCCGTCGTTGCCGATGGCAAGCGGGCTGTCACAGGCCACGCCCATGCCACCAGCAGTTTCCTGGTTCACCGGCCACGCCCACAACACGCCCGAGCTCGGATCACGGAACTGGATGTTCCACTTCACGCCCGGGATCACGTCGGCGAAGCGATAGCTGCCGTCGACCGCGGTGATGGTGGACTGCGAGATCACACCGGTTACCGAATCCAGCAGTTCCACGATCCACGACTGCAGGCGTTTGTCGCCGCCATCGAGGAAGGTGTCCTCGCTGCCGACATCGAACCACACGGTGCCACCCACCGAGGACGACAGCTGCACCTGGTTGGGCACGCGGCAGACGTTCTGGGTGATAGCGGTATCGCACACCGGCAGCGTGCTGACATCACCTTCAAAGGTGTTGCGCTCGGTGGTGGTCGGGGTGCGGAACTCGTTTTCGCCGCCGCCTTCGATCAATACCGCGTTGTTGACGGTGCCCGCCTTGGCCGCTTCGGCCGAGACATTGGCCTTGACGGTGATGTCCGACAACGAGGTTGCACCGGCATTGACGACTTCCGAACTGCGGCACTCAAAGCGGGTATCGCCCACCGCGCCGGAACAGAGCCAACCATTGCCGGCCGGAACCTCGGCCAGGCTCAGGCCCACCGGCAGGCGATCCTTGACGATGTATTCGCCAAAGGACGGCTTCTGCCCGCCATTGCGCACGCGGATGGTGTAGGTCGCCACGTTGTTGACGGTGAACTTCACCGTCTTGGACGACTTGCTCACCAGCATGTCCGGCGAATCACCGATCTCGCCGAAGTTGTTGTTGATGGAGATGCTGCCCGGCTTCAGCACGATGCCGTCGATAACGGAAGGCACGGTTTCCTTGCCGGTCACCCTGGCCGTGGATTTCACCCCGTCAATCGTGCCCGCAGTGGTCCAGCCATTGAGCGTCTCGGCCGGCTGCGTGGGCTCGGTCACCACATAGGTGCCAGGACGCAGGTTCTCGAACACATAGTGACCGTTGGCATCGGTTTTGCCGGAGACATTGATCGCTTCACCAAGGTCATTGGTACCGCTCAGCACGACGGAGATGGCAACAAAGCCGCCTTCATCATTCTGCTTGATGCCGTCGTCGTTGCTGTCGTTGTAGACGTAGCCGGCAATGCTGCCCGCCGGGATTTCACCGAAGTTGTTTTCGGTGGATATCTCGCTTACGTCCAACACGATGTCCTCGATGGACGACGGCAGATCGCGCACGTCAGTCGCCGTGCCACCCTTGCTGCCTTCCACGGTCTTGCCATTGAGCGTCTTCGCCGGCTGGTCAGGCTCGGTCACCTTGTAGGTGCCCGGCGCCAAGTCCAGGAATGCGTAGCTGCCATCGGATGCCGTGGTAACCGGCGTCGCGGTAATCGCTTGGCCGCTGTTGTCCTTGCCTTCCAACAACACGCGCACGCCTGCCAGCCCGTTCTCTCCGGCGTCCTTGATGCCGTCGTCGTCCGTATCCAACCAGACCACACCGGTGATGCCGGAGTTGCGCGGCAGTTCGCCAAACAGATTGTTGATGGAAGCGGCGCCCGGCACCGGCAGGGCAATGGCTGCAATCTTGCTCGGCAGCTCGGTCACCGGGCTCGCCGTACCCAAGGTGGTACCGGCACCCTGCAACACACCTGCAGTGGTTTTACCATTGGCAGTGCCCGGCGGCTGGTTGGGCTCGGTGAGCACATAGGTGCCCGGACGCAGGCCCGCAAAGGCAAACGTGCCGCCATTGACGGTGCTCACCGGCACCACATCGGTCACGGTGACGTTGTCACCCAGATCATTGACGCCGGTCAGCTGGATGGTCACCCCATCCAGGCCGGTTTCGGCAGCGCCAGCCATGGCACCGTCGTCGTTGACGTCCAGATAGACAACACCGGACACCGATACCGGCACTATTTCGCCGAAGTTGTTCTCGATGGAACGCCCACCTGCCAGCAGGGTGATGTCGTTGATCGCCGACGGCACGGTCTTCTTGCCCGACGCGGTGCCCGCGGTGCTACCCGAGCTGACGGTGCCGGGGTTGGTGGCGTTGTTCAAGGTGGCAACGCCAAGGTGCTGCGGCTGCTGCGGCTGGGTCACAGTGAAAGCACCGCTCGGCAGATCGCGGAACATATAGGTTCCGTTGACCGTCAGCTGCGGCTGCACCAATGCACCAAAGACATCGGTCGCGGCACCGTCGTTCAGCACCAGGCGGACATTGTCCAGATCCGCATCCGAGGCGTCATAGATGTCGTTGTTGGCGGCATCCAGGTAGACCCGGCCACTGATATAGCCCGCAATCTCGCCAAAGTTGAGGTTTTCGAGGCCCGCCACCGGTACTGCCACCGTGGTGATCGTGTTGGACCCCGCTTCCTGGCCGTTCGCCAGACCAGCAGGCTGCTGCGGCTGGCGGATCTCATAGACCTCGCCTACCAGCACCTTGTCGGTGGTATCCGGGGTGAGGTTGTAATCGCGGAAATCGTAGTTGCCAGCGCTATCGGTTGTTGCCTCGGCGACCTTCGTACCCTTGTGGTAAAGCTCCAACTTGACACCGGCCAGGCCACGATCGTCACCGTCGAAGATGCCGTTGCCAGTTTGCGCACCCGCGGTGGTCGGCAGGTTGCGGTCCAGATACACCCTGCCAGACAGCGCCGTGGCGCGGCCTTCACCGAAGTTGAACTGCGTGCCGTTGCCGGTGCTGAGCTGGATGCCCGCAATCTGCGATTGCTCCAGCACACCGCTGCTGTTTGCAACCGTGGTGGTGGTGCATGTGGCACAAGCCACGCCATTGATCAGCCCCTTGTTGATCGCGCTGGGCAGATCCTCATGGCCCGCCGGGCGCGGCTCACGCAGCCCATAGATGACACCCGGGTGCAGTTCGGTGAACTGGTAGAAACCATCCGGATCGGTCGTGGTATTGGTAATCACGGCACCGGCCGCATCAAGCAGCTCCACCACCGCGTTCACGATGGCGGCATCACCGGCACCCATCTTGTCGTCGCGGACCAGATCGGCATAGACATAACCGGACAGGCTGACCGAACGTACCTTCGGGAAGTTGTAATTGACCGCAATGGCACCCTTGCTACCAATGGTGCCGCCAGCAACCGTCACACCCAGCCCAAGCTTCGCAACGTAGAGCGAATCGGTCGCCGCCGAGTAGGTATCCGGGTTGAACGTCGCCGCATCATTGCCAGCGGTCGGCGGTGCAACCAGGCCATTGGAATAGCCCGTCACTTTCTTCTGGGTCACGGTATAGCCGGCAGCGTCCGAGGCCGGCAGGTTGTCGAACTTGTAAGCGCCGGTGTTGTCGGTGCGCGTATCCAGGTTTACCGGCTGCCCCAGGTGGTTTTTGCCGGTCAGGGTGACCAGCACGTTGCCGATGCCCGTTTCGCCGCTTTGGCGGATGCCATCGCTGCTACCGCCCGCACCACCGTTATCGACAAACACATAGCCGGACAACATGACTGCGGTTACGTCCAGCGGCACTTCGATGGTGTCGTTGCCTGGATTCCGGTCAATCTGCTCGGTGCTGATCGTTGCGCGGTTCTTCGACGGCGCAATCGGACCATTGGTGCCCTTGGGCAAGTTATCCCAACGCGCGGGCACCAGGATGCGCACCTGGCCCTTGGTGCCGGCTTCGTACGTCAGGTCGCCCACATCGCAGGTAATCTTCAGGCTGACCTGCGTGCAGTTGCCGCTGCCATTGGGCGTGGTGTCCATGCCCGTCACCGCCGGGCCGATCTTCTGCCAGGTGATGGGACCGGTGACCGTCACATCCTCCGGCAGGTCGTCCACGATGCGCGTACCAGAGCCGTCGGTGGCCTTGCCACGGTCAAGCGACAGGCTCTGGCCGGAACCGTGGTTGGTGCCCGTCAGTACGTACCAGAAGCTTTCCTTCAGGCCGACCACAGATATTTCATCCTGCAGCGCCACCGTCGGCTTGCTGTCTGGCTGGGTTTTGACCATGGTCTTGCTGATACCGACATCGGCCGCCATCAGGATGGTGGTGGTCTGCGGCTCAGCCAAGCTGTTGTTGCCTGGCTGCGGGTCTGTCTCGGCGCCCTGCACCGACACCATGTTGCTTACCGAGTCACCACTGGCGTCGGGATTGGTGTCGTAGCGATAGCGCATGTAGATATACGAGCTGCTGCCGTTCTTGATGACACCAAGCTGATTGCTGCCGGGGAAACCAGCGCCCGGCACGTCGCATTCCACGTCTATCGTGTTGGTTCCGGCAGTGTTACCCGTAACCGTCGCGCCGCTGCCGCCAACGGTGCACAGCGTGCCGTTGTAGGGACCGAGATAATCCGACGAAGCGCCGATGAAGGTCACCGTCTTGTTGGCGGCAGGCTTGAATGCATCGGAAATGCGGACCTGGGTTGCCACCGATGGGCCACCGTTGGTGATGCTGATCTTGTAGGTGATCAGATTGCTGGCGAGGTTGTCGCCGTCATAGGCGATCGGATCACCCTTGTGGCTGTCAAAAACGTCCAGCTTGGTGACTGAGAGATCCGCTACGCCAGTATCCAATGGCAGCACCGCGTCCTTGGTGTCGTTGCTCAGATCGGAGTTGTGGACATAGCCGGTACCGCTATTGCCGCCGGCAATGCCGAAGCCTGCGATATTGTAGATGCTGCGCGGCAGGCCGCTCGGCAAACCACCGTAATTGGGACGGATGACGACCGTGAGGTCCTGCACCCGACCAGCGTCCAGACCGATCGCCGGGCAGGTGATCGTTACCGTCAGGTCTCCGCCGGTTGGGTTGGAGTAGGACTGACCGCCTGCGCTGGGAACACTGGTCAGCCCACTCTGGGCTACCACGTTGCCCAGGCAGCTGGGTCCGTTGGCCAGTTCCGCAGATACCAGCACGAAGCCCGGCTCATTCCCAGCCAGGGTAAAGGTATCGGTAAGGCTGATGCCCTCAACCCTGGAAGGACCATTGTTGCGGTACTGGATGTTGTATTCGGAATTGACGCCGACGGTACCCGTCGTAGCACTGGTAATACGCTTGCGCGTGGTCTCGATATCCGCGTATTGCTGCACGCTGACCCAATCGCGGCCGTAGTTGTCACTCCAGTCGGCCTCGGCAACCGCGCCAGTGACGGTTCCATCAATGCCCGCACCGGCCGTGTTGCAATGCCAGTGCGTTGCCGTCGGCGCGGTGCCCGGGCAGGCCGGGGTGTTGCCCACGCTGTCGACCAGGAAGCCAGGCTTGCCCGCTGTGGTATGCGAGAGCTTCACGGTGACGGTGATGGACTCCGAGGTACCGAGAAGCTCCTCGCCAAAGCGACATACGGCGCTAGCGCCCTGTATCGAACACTTGGTCTGGTCCCAGCGTGCCGGCGAGGTGGTGAACTCCGCCTTGGTGCGACCGCTGGACCAGCCGGGGATGGGATCGTTGATGACGATGCCGGCAGTCGCGGCACCGGTGTTGGTGACCACGATTTCATAGCTCAGTTCGGTATCGGTAACTTCCACCAGCCGGTCACCGTTGTTCGGTGCACGCGTGGTCTTGCTGACCTTCAGGTTCGCCGAGGTTGGGGACACGCCAATATCCACACCGGCCGAGGCGCAGTTGTTGCCCGGTACGTTGTCCTTGTTCACACCACTATCGGTGGTCGGATCCAGGTTGGCGCAGGCATTGTTGACCAACGCACCGTTGGCACCTGGGCCCGGAGCGCGGGCGATGGTGGTGATCTTGACACTGCGTACGCCATTCAGGGCGATGGGATACTTGCCTGGCAGCAGTTGGCAGGTCACAACCTGCGGCACCACCGGCGAATAGGGCGTCGCCGTGCACGAAAAATCGCCACTGGTCCCCGTCGGATCGAACTCTTCGCCGATAGCCAACGTGTCGGTGATAACCGCATTGCCGTCGACTTCGGCCGGACCACGGTTGGTCACCGAGATGGTCGAGGTCATCTTGCCGCCAATCGGCACGATCACCTCGGCCAGATTGCCTAGTCCCTTGTCTACGGCTTCCTTTCTCTTTCCAAGCTCAAGATCGGCACCCGCAGCAAGCACGGAGACAACGGCGGTCCGGTCGTTGTTGCTCAGATCAGGATCAGGCGTCGTCGTTTCAACCGAGACCGGAGCTGAGTGATTGCCGCTGGCCGCCGGCGCATGGGTCTTGACCGTGATGGTCTCGCCCGCGCCGCCTGGCGGCAGCGCACCTGTACGGGTGCAGGTGAATTCATTGCTCGCGTCAGGAGGCGTACAGGACCAGCCGGCCGGCTCCTCAAATGAATCGAACGTGGTACCTGCCGGCAACTTGCCCTTGACGACCACGTTTTCGGCGGCGACGGGACCATGGTTATCGACCTTCAATACCAGGTCCAGTGCACCCTCCGACGCCACCGGGGAAGGACTCCAGGTGGCTGCGATGGCCACGTCGGCGCCGGGACCCACGTTGGTGTCTACAGTGTCGCTGTTGTTGCTGGGATTGGTATCCGGCGTGCCAACCGACTCCACGCGCGCAGAGTTGGTGACGTTACCGGACTGCACGTTGGCCTTGGCCTTGAAGGTGAACACTGCGCTGGGAGTACCAGGACTGCTGGGCAGCGTCCCTGCATAAGTGGCAGTCTGCGTAGCTGCATCCCAGGTCCAGCCCGGCGTGGTCGAAACGAAGCTGTTGGCCACGTACTCGAAACCGACCGGCAGGTTGTCTATCACCTTGAAGTTGGTCGAGCTGGCGGGACCGTGGTTGTCGACCTTCAGCGTGTAAGTGACTATTCCGCCACCGATCACGGTCGCAACGTCGGCAGTCTTTGTCAGCCCCAGATCGGCAGAGTTGCCCAACGTGACAGTGGCCGACTGCTTGTTGTTGTTCAGGGTCAGGTCACCATCGAAAAACGGATCGCGCGCGTTCGTCGAGGTGGACAGGTCCTTTACCGGCGTCGTAAGCGGCGGGAAGTTGCTTGCTACACCCACTGCACCGTAGATCACCGCGGCGCCAACCGGCATGCCTGCAGTAGCTACTTTCAATGTGATGTCAAAGGGAGCACCACCGGGGAGCGTCGGCAGGCTGCACTGGACGCGGGTCGTGGAGCCCGCCGCGTAGGCGCAATACGTCGGCATCTCATGAATGCTCATGGTGCCGGGCAGATCGAATACCGCACCCAGACCAACGCCATCAGTGGACGCGGTGTTGTTGATCTCGATCCGGTACACCGCAATGCCACCTACGGGCACATTGCTGCTGTCCACCGCGCCGGAAGCGCTGCCGTCTGCGTTCAACCATGGTTCGGCTGCATCGAAGTTGGTAAACGCAATGTTGTAGGCCGCAGCCATCGGGGCAGCGCCCAGCAGCAGCAAAAGCGATGAAATGCACAACACACGTCGCAGCAGCTTGGAAAAAACGGCGCCAGACCAGGACGCGCGGGTCGACCCGTGGATGGAGGTGAGCTGATCAAGTTGGCTGTTCATTGGCAAACCCTTGCAAACGCTGCGCACACAGGCCGCCAGATCTGGCAGCCCGGAAAAATTCATGTCGATGCACGACCCGCCCCAAAAACGGATCGCCGATTCGGCACCGTGGGGGTGCCTTGCGATGGCGGCGATTCTTACGGCGCACCTGCGCCTATTCAGTTCCGCTCCATGACGGAAACTCTCAGTTGCTCTCGAAACGGACCTGAACCCGTATTCGTGACGCCGCTATCACTTTGATTTCACGCAGGATTTACCTGCATCCCCAGTCATGGACGTGAATGGGAACGCCTTCAAATCTGTGAACTCAAAATAAACGGAAAAGTGTGAACTAGACCGTCAAACGGTAGCCCGCACCCCGAACTGCGCGAACCGGGAGGGTACAGCCGGTAGCGGCCTGCACGCGGTTGCGCAGTCGGTGTACCAGCACTTCGATCCTGTGCGGGTCGAAGCTCCAGGGCTGGTCGGTGAGGGCTGCGATCAGGCGTTCGCGGGCCACGGTTTCGGCCGGCGAGGCGAACAGCAAAGTGAGAAATGCGCGTTCGGCCTCGGTCAGGGCGAGGATCTGGCCACTGGGACCACGCAGGTCCCAGCCATCGGATTCCAGTGCCCAACTGGCGTTGTCGCTGGTGGCGACGTTTTCCATCAACTGCGCGGCTTCGCCGGGCAGGCGACGACGCAGGCTGTACAGCTTGGCCGCCAGGAATTCGGGGTCCGGCCGGTGCGGCAGGCAGGCGTCGGCGCCCGCCCATAGCCCCTCGGCAATCAACTGCGGGGTAAGCGGATCAACCAGCAGGACGACACCCAGATCATCACGGCGACGCAGGTGCTCGACGGTCTCGACCATGCCGGCACGGACACGGGTGGTGTCGATCACCACGATGTCACAGGGAACGATCACCAATTCGCGGTACAGCGCCTCGACACTGTCCAGGGCCTGGATCTGGGCGCCATAGGGCAGCAGCGGTTGCAGCAACTCCAGGTTACCGACAATCCAGATACGCAGCGGCGCCAAGGCCATGGGATTGGCTGCGCCGACCGGCGCGTAGTTCAGATCCGATGCCACACACTCTCCCTGTCGGGCCCTGATAAACAGCCCACATATAGCTGGGATTTTAGCTCAGCGTAATGTCAGTTACCGCTGAAACCGGGTACACAGTTTTATGAATGAAAATGGGCGGCACTGCTGCGCCGCCCATTCCGTGTCGCTTACTCCGCAGGTACACCCATTTCCTGCAGCAGTGCCGGTGCCGGGTACACCTTGGCCAGCAGCCAGCGCAGGTAGCGCATGTCCACGTGCACGGCACGCTTGTAGCGCGGGTCGAACCACCAACTGGCGCTGACCGATTCCCAGTTGGAATCGAAGTTCAGGCCGATCAGCTCGCCCTTGGCATTGAGCACCGGCGAGCCGGAGTTGCCGCCGGTGGTATCCAGGTTGGTCAGGAAATTGACCGTCTGGGTCTTCAGGGCCGGGTCGGCGGTGCTGCCGAAGTCACCCTTGGCAATGGCTGCCAGCAGCGGCTTGGGCGCGTCGAATGGCAAGGTATTGGTGTTCTTCTCGACGATGCCGGCCACCGTGGTCACCGGCGAGTAGCTGACCGCATCGCGCGGATGCAGTGCCTCGACCTTGCCGTAGCTGATGCGCAGGGTGCTGTTGGCATCCGGGTAGACCGCCCGGCCCTGGCTGGCCCGCCAGGCAAACAGCGCCTGCATGTAGGACGGCCGCAGGCGCAGCTGCTCGCCTTCGCGTGCCTTGCTCTCGCGCTCGGCATTGAGCTGGGCCATCACCAGGGCCGAGGCCACCGAGACCAGCGGATCGGCCTCGATGAAGCCACCCTTGCGCGCGGCCTCGAAGCGCGACAGGCGCTGCGCCTCGTCGCCCAGCCTGGTCTGCGCGTACAGTTCATCCAGGTGCTTGGCCAGCTCGGTCGGCGTACGCCCGAACAGATTGTCGTAATGCGCATCACGCTGCGCATCGGGCAACTGCTGGTAGCGGGTCAGCAATGCCGTGAGCAGCGCCTTCTCGACCGTCGGGTCGTAGCGGCGTTGCACCTGCTTGAGCACGCCTTCGATCAAGGCCTGGTCGCGCTGCTGGTAGCCGGCCTCGCGCTCGGCATCGGGCTTGAGCGATTCCACGCGCAGGCGCTCCAGCAGCAAGGCCGAGCGCAGCAGCTGGGTCTGGCTGGACATCAATCCCACCAGGAACTCGCTGCTGCCGGCTTCACGGCCCTCGGCCAACGAGGCAAACAAGGCATCGATATCGGCCTTGTACTTGCCATCGGCATTGGCCAGCATCGCCTGCTCATCCTGTGCGCGCTGGCTCTTGGCGTCGCTGCGCAGCAGGCCTTCCAGTTCACCGGCGGCGCGCTTGCGGTTGTTCTTCAGCGACTGCAGCTGCGAGGCATAGCGGGTGCGCGCATCGGCATTGCCCTTGCCCTGCGCCTCGATCACGTCGATCAGCTGTTGGAACACCTCGACCCGGCGCGGCAGCACGGTGTCGATCTGGCTGGCGAACTCGTCGGCGGTGCGCAGGCGATACGTGGTGCCCGGGTAGCCGGCCAGCATCGCGTAGTCACCTTCCTTGGGCCCATCCAGCGACATCTTCAGGTGTGCCGGTGGGTGGTAGGGCACGTTGTCCTTGCTGTACGGCGCCGGCTTGCCATCCTTGCCGACATAGGCGCGCAACAGGGTGAAATCACCGGTGTGGCGCGGCCACATGAAGTTGTCGATCTCATCGCCGTAGTTGCCGATCGCACGTGGCGGTGCGTAGACCAGACGGATGTCGGTCAGCTCCAGCTGGCGGATGCGGTAGAAATCGCTGCCGTAGTACATGTTGGCCACCGAACAGCGCACGCCGCCCTCGGCCTCGCAGTCGGCGACGATGCGCTTGCGCGCGCTTTCCACCGCGTCGTAATACGCACGCCCGGTCTTGCCACGGGCGTCCTTGAGGACGTCATCGGTGACCTTGTCGAAGCCGACCGTCACCAGCACGCGGTAATCCGGGTTGGCGGCGCGCTCGTCGTCGCGGCCCTGGGCAATGAAGCCGTCGTCGATATAGTTGTGCTCCTTGCTGGCGTTGTACTGGATGACGCCATAGGCCACGTGGTGGTTGGTCAGCAGCAGGCCTTCGTCGGAGACGAACGAACCAGTACCACCGCCCACCCGAACCACTGCGCTGAGCGGTGGCGCGGTGACATCGGCCAGTTGCTTCGGGTCACCCTTAAAGCCGGCTTCCTTCAGCGTTCTGGCCAGCTCCGGCAACTGCGTGGGCATCCACATGCCCTCGTTGGCGTGGGCGGCAGCAGCCAGGCTCATGCCCAGCGCCAGCGCGGCGGTAAGCGGTTTGCGCGTCATCGGAACTCCAGCGGATTACAGAACAGCCGCCGACAGTAGCGGCCCCCGCCAACAGCGGCAACCGCCAGCAGTCACGCAATATCGCCGACGCTTGTGGGAGCGGCGTCAGCCGCGAAGCCAGCGCTGCATGAACTCGCGACAGCGCTGATCTTCGACGTGGCCAATGCGCTATTGGCTGCGGATGGAGCTGTGGCTTCGCGGCTCACGCCGCTCCCACAATCGTGCCATCCGCAGTATCCCTCAGCGCTCCTTGCGCCAGTTCACCGAGCCACGGTTTTCGACGGTGGACGACTCCACTTCGATGTCGAAGCCGCGCCGCAGCAGGTACTTCAGGGTCAGCACCGAGCCGCTGCCGACCAGCGAGACGCCGTAGCCGATGTAGAGCTTGGGCGTGATGTATTTGCCCACGCCGATCACCGAGCCGCCCAGCGCGCGCGATTGGCTGACGCCTGCGTCGTCCAGCCCCAGCTTGGCCCCGACCTGCGCGGCGAGCAGGCCAGTGCCGGCCGACAAGGCCGCCGAGGCGGCGTTGACCTGCTGTGCCTGGTCGCTACTGGCCATGCTCAAGCTGCGCCCCAACACCAGGTAGGCGAGCGATTCGGATTGCGACATCGCCGGCTCCGACCACACGTCCACCCGTGGCTGCTGGGCGCGCCCGGTGACATGGATGCCGGCGGTGACATCACCAATCGAGCGCTGTGCCTTGATGTTGATACGCGGGTCGGACACCACACCGTAATTCCACAGCAGCTGGCCATCGGTGATGGTCAGGTCCTGGCCGTACGCCTTGTAGCGGCCGCTGACTTCCAGGCCGCCGTTGGCGGTCATCTCGCGGCCCGGACGTGCCCGCACCTGCATCCTGCCGGTCAGCGCGCCCTTGAGGCCGAAGCCGCTCATCTTGACCTTGTCGCCAAGGCTGACGGTCAGGTCCATGTCCAGCGGTGAGGACGGGCCTTCTTCCGGGTCGACCGGGTCCAGCACCACGATGTCTTCCGACGCCGAGGTACCGCGATCCAGGCGTTCCAGATCCAGGTCCGCCTCGGGCACATGCACGCTGCCGCGCAGTTCCATCGCGGTACCGGCCAGGGTGAAGTCCAGATCCGGGTTGGCCACCACCCGCAGTTCGCTGGTGTTGGCCAGCAGCACCTTGTCACCGTGGATATGCAGCTGCAAGGGCTGCGCATCGCCGAACCAGGACAGCCCGCCGTCTACCTGCAGGGTGCCCTCACCACCGGTCTTGGTTGACGCACTGATGCGCGCCGAGCCATCGGGCTGGGCGATGAAGCTGCCCTTGCCTTCGCTCAGGGTCAGGCCCAATGCCGGGAATTCGCCGGTGAAGTTGCTGAGCTTGGCCTCGCCACCCAGGGTTGGCTGCGAGCGCGTGCCACGCAGGCTGACGTGGCCCTCGATCAGGCCTTGCGGGCGCACCAGGTCCGGCGAGAACAACTCCAGCCAGTACAGCCGCGCGATGTTCATGTACAGCTCGCCGGTGAGTGCCGCATTGGGCTCCCAGCCGGTCTGCACCTTGGCATCGATGAAGCCATCGCCCTTGAAGCCGACACCGAGGTAGCCCTTGATGCTGTTGGGCAGCATGTCGACGTTCAACGAGAAGTTGTCGTAACGCACCAGCTCGCCACGGGCGTTGTCACCCAGACGGATGCCGCCTTCGGCCGAGGCTACCTTGAAGCCGCCTTCCCAGGCATTGCCACGTGGGCGGATGTTGCCGTCCAGGGTGAGCTCACCGCGCAGGTACATGCGGCGACCTTCGTTGGGCGGCAGCCACGGCTGCACCAGCGCCAGTGGCAGGGCATCGCCACGCAACTGCAGGCCTTCGCGCGGCCAGTTGGCGGCAAGGCACAGCGCGCCACCGGTGTCCGAGCCCAGGCAGGCATCAGACAGGGTGAAGTTGCTGCCCTGCGCACTGAAGGCAGCCGGCTGCCGCAGCTGCCATGGCGCGCCCTTGACCGGTGCAATCCGCAGCGAGGCCAGCTCGCCGCGCCAGGCCTGGCCCTGCTGGCGCACGCTGCCACTGAACGCCAGCGCGCCCAGTTCATTGCGGGTGTCGGCGTCCAGCTGCAGGTTCTGCACGCTGCCGCGTGCATTGATGTTGACCTGGTCCAGCAGCATGCCGACCTCGACCGCGCTGGCATGGACCTGCAACGCGCCGTTGCTGCCCTGCCATGGCAGGCGACCGTTGATGCTGATCTGCTGCGCCTTCCAGTCGTCCCATTGCAGGCCATTGCCGCGCAGGTCGGCGGTGATATCCGGTTGGCTCGGGGTGCCACGCAGCTGCAGGGTACCGGCCACGCTGCCGGTGCCACCGGGCAGCAGGTCGGACAGGTGCAGCGGTTGCAGCCGCGCATCCACATCCAGTCGATCACCAACCTTGCCCTTGGCCTCGATCTGGCTGTCGCCCATCACCAGCCGCACATTGCCTTCGCCCTGGGTGCCCTGCAGTGCCAGCTTTGCGCGGGCATCGACACGACGGCCGCGCAGCATGCCGTTGATCTGCGGCACGTCCAGCGTCGCCTCGAAGCGCATGTCGCTACTGCCCGCCACGGCCGGCAGCTGCTTGCCCTTGGAGGCCAGCGAACCGGACAGATTGCCTTCCCAGCCCGGCGCGAAATAGCCGGGATCAAACCTGGACAGGCTTGCATCCACATCCCAGGCCAGCGTCGGTGCCCAGGCCGCCGAACCCTTCAACTCCAACGCGCCACCAGGCGTGGTCGCCTTCAGCCGCTCGATATGGGCCTGCTGGTCGTTGCCACGCACGTCGAAATCGAGATTGGCGTCCTGCGCCTCACGCGCCACCTCCGCCTTGCCAACCGCCGCCCAGTTCTTCAGGTTGCCGGCCACGCCCAGACGCGCTTCCTTCAGGTGCAGCGGCACTGGTGTGCTGCCAGGCTGGGTCGGGTCGGGTTCGGGCGTGTAGGTCAGCTGGTTGGCCACCACCGCAAAGCGGAAGCCCGGATTCTGTGCATCGCTGAAATCGGCCGTGCCCTGCAGGCGCACGCTGCCACCGAAGGCTTCGGCAACCAGCGGTGCAACCGTCAGCACCTGGTTCTCGATGGCGACGTTGGACGGCGCCAGCACCAGCTCATTCTCACCCTGGCGCACACGGCCCTGCAGCTGCGCCTGGCCGCCGCGCCCACGCGCGGTGAAATCCAGGGCCAGCGGTGCCGGTGCCTCGGCCAGGAACTGCGCGGGCACCAGCTGGCCGATGTCCAACTGCTCGCTGCGCGCGGCCACGTTCCAGACCGGATCGGTGCGGCCGTCCAGGATGAGGCTGGCATGCAGCGGCTTGGGCGCATAGCCGGCCAGCGCCACTTCCATGTGCGCCAGGTCACCGCGCGCGACCAGGCCCAGGCGCGCGGCCGGCTGCCCCGGGCGCGGCGGCATCAGCGCGCGCACGGTCAAATCGGTCGCATAGTCTTCGCGCGGCAGGTAGTGGCCGTCGATGCGGAAATCACCCAGGTTGCTGTTGACCTTGAGCTGGCTGGCGCTGAACTCGCCATCGGCTGCTTCAAGCCCACCGCGGATACGGGTGATGTCGATGATGGGTTGCTGCAGTTGGGTGATGCGCAGGCCATCGACAACGATGGTGTCGGCCTGCAAGGCCAACGGCAGCTCGATGGCCGGCAACACGTCGGGCCAGCGCGGCAGTTCGAAGGGCTTGTCTTCCGACGGCCCCAGCTCCAGCGTGGCATCGCTGATGCGCAGCGCATCCAGGCGCAGCTTGCGGCCCAGCAGCGGGCGGATATCCGGATCCAGATAGGCCTGCGCGGCGGTGAAGTGCAGCTCGTTGTAGCGGAAATCCAGGTCGTGCAGGATCAGCGGCCCGGCCAGCGGGCCCTCGGCCTTGCTCCAGGTCAGTGAAGAGCCGGCCGGCAGCCGCGCCACCACCTGTGCCAGCAATACCTCGCGGCCGGCAACGGTCTGCAGCAGCCAGTACAGCGCGAACAGGCCCAGCAGCACCAGTACGGTGATGGTGATGCCGCTGCGCACCGCCAGCGTGCGCAGCCGCGCCTTGCGCCGGGCACGCAGCTCGGCGATGCGCGCCTCGCGCTCTTCCGGGCTCACCTCGTCAGGCCGACGGCTCATAGGTCAGCTCCGATGTTGAGGTAGAGCTGGAACTGCGAATCGGGGCTGTTCAAGCCGTGTGCGATATCGATGCGCACCGGGCCCACCGGCGATTTCCAGCGCAGGCCGATACCGACGCCGGTATGCAGGTCGATGGTGTTGTCGAAGGCGCTGCCGGTGTCGACGAAGACCGCACCGCCCCAGGGGCCACCACCGAAATAATGTTCGTACTCGGCCGAACCGACCACCAGGTTCTTCGCGCCCAGCGCGAACTTGTCCGGTGCCGGCGTACGCGGGCCGACTTCACGGTAGGCATAGCCACGGATGGAGCGGTCGCCACCGGCGAAATAGCGCAGGCTCGGTGGCATCGATACCAGATCACTGGTCCAGGTTGTGCCGGCCTGCCCACGCAGGATCAGCCGGTCCGCATCCCCGACCGGAATGTACCAGCGCACGGTGGCATCGGCCTGGACGAAACTGGTATCCGAGCCAGCCCCTTCGATGCCCCCGCGCAGGGTGGCGTTGCCACTCAGGCCACGGCGCGGAAAGCTCTTGTCGTCGACGTCCACGTAGTCGGCGGTGAGCTGCGGATAGACCAGGGTCGAATAGTTGTAGACCGCCGCGTTGAACTGGTCGCCGGAGCTGTAGCGCCAACGCTCGCGCAGGGCGTTCATCGAGACGATGGCAGTCCAGTGCTCGTTGATTTCACCGCTGCGGCTGGCGATCAGCTTGACGTTGCGCAGGTCGATGTAATCGGTCTGCTCGTCATAGGCACTGACCGCATAGCTGTACCAGCCATCCAGCCAGCGGAAGCCGGGGACGCGGTAACTGGTGATGAAGCTCTTGCGCTTCTGCGCATAGTCCAGCTGGGTGGTGAGCTTGTGGCCACGGCGGTTGACGTAACGGCGTTCGACGCCGCCGCGCACACCGGGGCCACTCTCGCTGCCATAGCTCAGACCGGCGGTGTAGATGGTGCGCTTGGCGCGGGTCAGCTTGACGTTGACCGGCACCTCGCCGTTGTCATCGGCCTGTTCCGGGTGCGGCTGGATGTCGATGACGCTGAAGTAATCGAGCTTGGTCAGCGACTCGCGCAGGCGGTCAAGCTTGCCTTCGTGCCAGTAGCTACCCTGTTCCCAATACACCAACGGCTCGAACAGGCCCGGACGGAAATAATCCTGTTCGAAGGTAATCGGCCCCATGTTGTAGCGGCGGCCGCTGTCCCAGGTAAGGAAGATGTCGGCGGCATTCTCGGCGCGGGTCACTTCCACCTTGCGCTGGGTGAAGTCGGCATCGAAGTAGCCACGCTCGGCCAGGCGCCGGGTGATGGTGATCTTGCTGGCCTCGTAGCTGACCGAGTCGAAGGCCTCGCCGGTCTTGGGGTGGAAGGCCTCGATGTCTTCCTGCAGGTACTTGTCGCGTGAGGCCGGGCCGGTGATGGCCAGCTCCTGGGTGCGGACCTTGACCTGCTCGCCCTTGTCGACCTGGATCAATACCTGCAGGGTATCGCCGGTGCGCGGCGCTTCCACGGTGATCTTCGGGTTGTAGAAGCCGAACGGTTCCAGCGCGGTACGGGTCTGCCGCTCGGCCTGCGACAGCAGGTACTCCAGCCGGGATTCGCCCTGCACCTTGCCGATCGCGTCGTAGACCGACAGCGACACCTCGATGTTCTCGATGATTTCGGCGTCATCACCCTTGTCCAGGCCCTTGATCTGGACCTTTTCGATGGTGCCGCGGGCATGGGCAAGGGGAACTGCTGCCAGCGACGCCAGGAACAGAAGGAGCGGGGTGATTCGAGATAGCTGCATGCGCGTCAGCATACCGGTCCGAACATGACCGGCAAAATCACACGGCTGTCATGAAGCTGCCTGCGGCACTGCTGATCCACGCGGCGGGGGTGGCCCGTGTAGTGCCGAGCCATGCTCGGCAGAGGCCGTAGCGGGAATGCCCCGGCCGAGCATGGCTCGGCACTACATTCGATTCACCCGCCTCCACCACGCTGTACGGACCATCACGCCATATTGACGGGTACGGTTAAATTATCGTGAAACACCCAGCCGCTCCGGTTCCTAGAACACGTGGTGATGCTGTCCCGGGTTACGTGCTCCATGAAGGAGCAGCCGGTTGACTGGGCCCCAGGCACTTCCACAAGTCCAGGTACCCATGATGAAACGACAACTCCTCAGCGCGGCCGTGTGCACCGCCATTGCCGCGTATTCGTCCCTTTCCTTCGCCCAGACCCAGACCGATGCGGACAAAAGGAATGTTGAGACCCTCGACAAGATCACCGTCACCGGCTCGCTGATTCCGCAGGTGCAGGTCGAGACGGCCACGCCCATCACCTCGATCACCGCCCAGGACATCCAGAAGCAGGGCTTCAAGGATGTCTACGAGGTCCTGCGTTCGCAGCCACTGGCGACCGGTGCGGTACAGGACAGCCAGTTCTCCGGCGGTTTCACCTCGGCGGCCAAACCCATCAGCCTGCTCGGCCTGGACCCGGGCTTCACCCTGGTGCTGATCGACGGCAGGCCGATGGCCGATTACCCCTTGCTTTACAACGGCCAGAGCAACTTTGTCGACCTGGCCAGCGTCCCCACCGCCATGGTCGAACGCATCGACATCGCCCCGGGCAACCAGTCCTCGATCTACGGCTCCAGCGCGATCGCCGGCGTGGTCAACATCATCCTCAAGAAGCGGCTGGATGGCACCGAGCTGAGCTTCCGCATGGGCAGCTACGACGGCGGCGGTGGCGGCAACCAGCGCTTCCAGCTGACCAGCGGCCACAGCTGGGACAAGCTTGACCTGACCGCCGGCCTGCAGCTGAGCAACCAGGACCCGATCTACGGCTTCAACCGCAAGGATTTCGACTCCACCAACGACAACCCCGACGTCGCCGCGCGCTATGGCAGCCGCACCTTCGTGCACAACAGCAGCAGCGGTGCCTACATCGACCCGGGCGCAGCAGCCTGCGCACCGCTGGCCGGCCTGTTCGGGGGTACCACCTTCTATGACACCCGCCCTGGTCGCGGCAACTACTGCGGCAGCCGCTACGAGCCGGGTTATTCGACCATCCTCAACAAGGAGCGCAGCGCCTCCGGCTACGCCAACCTCAATTACGCGCTCAACGACAGCACCGACATCTATGCCACGCTGCTGATGAACCGCACCAAGAACGAGAGCAACTCCGGCTCGCGCTTCTGGCAGCCATCGCTGGATACCAGCGGTTATATCTTCAACAACCTCACCGGCGACCTTGAGAGCTACCAGCGCATCTTCTCGCCGGAGGAAACCGGTGACGTCGACTTCAACAACGAGCGCCAGACCGCCGATTCCTACAACGTCGCCATCGGCATCAAGGGCGCGCTGGGCCAGTCGAACTGGGACTACAACGCCTACTACGCGCGCTCCGAGTACCACATCGACAGCCGCCAGTGGTGGCCGTTGAAGGACAAGATGGAAGACTTCTTCCGCGAGCATTTCCTCGGGCCGCAGTTGGGCGACTACTACGGCTATCCGATCTACGAGCCGAACGATGCCGGCTTCTACCAGGCGCTGACCCCGGAGCAGTACCGCAGCTTCCAGGGTGAGATCCGCACCAAGTCCAAGACCTGGACGCAGAACGTCAACCTGCAGTTCACCAACACCTCGCTGTTTACCCTGCCCGCCGGTGACGTCGGCTTCGCCGGCGTGCTGCAGGCCGGCCAGCAATCGTGGAGCAACCCGACAGACACGCGTGTGGTCACCGACCAGTTCTGGGGCCTGAGCGGCACCCAGGGCAAGGGCAAGCGCGACAACTGGGCGGCGGCGGTGGAACTGCGCGTGCCGATCTTCAGCAAGCTCACCGCCAGCCTGTCCGGGCGCTATGACGACTACAAGAACGATGGCGGCGGCAGCGACTCCCGCGCCACCTGGAAGGCGGCACTGGAGTACCGGCCGATCGACTCGCTGCTGTTCCGCGGCAACTACGCCACCGCGTTCAAATCGCCGGACATGTCCTATGTATTTGCCGGCGACAGCGGCTTCTACACCTTCGTGCCTGATTACTACCGCTGTGCCACCGAGCAACCCGGCGTTCCGATTGCCCAGTGCACGCTCAACGACGAGCAGGTCCGCGGCTCCCGCTCCGGCAACGGTGACCTGAAGTCGATCACCGCCAAGTCCTGGGGCGGCGGCGTGGTCTGGTCGCCCAACAGCAGCTTCACGGTCAGCGCCGACTACTACCGGATCAAGATCGACAACAAGGTCGCCGACCTCGACCTGGACCTGCTGTTGCGCAATGAGTCGGCATGCCGCCAGGGCCAGCTGGATGCCAACTCCCCGACCTGCGTCGATGCCCTGCAACGCATCGGCCGTGCCGGCGCGAACGCACCGCAGCCCAACCAGCTCAATACCGTGGCGGTCAACCCGATCAACGTCGCCAAGGAGGATGTCAGCGGCGTCACCGCCAACCTGGACTACCGCTGGGCTACCGACAGCTGGGGCAGCTTCATGCTGGGCGCGCGCTACAACGTCACCCTCAAGCATGAGAGCCAGCAGTATCCGGAGGACCCGGTGATCGACCTGCTGCGCAATCCCTACTACTCCTCGGAGTTCAAGAACATCTTCAGCGGCACCCTGGGCTGGCAGATGGGCGACTGGACCACGACGTTGTATGGCATCCGTTATGGCCGCACGCCCAACTTCGCCGCCCAGGACACCACCGACGGCTATGCCGCCGATGACGCAGGCAAGGTCAAGGCCTGGACCACCTTCAACCTGACCGTGGACTATGCGGTAACCGATGATGTCTCGTTGAGCCTGACCGCCAACAACCTCACCGCTGAACGGCCGCCGCGTGACCGCACCTACACCACGTATCCGTACTACAACATCTTCAACTACAACGGCTATGGCCGCTCGTACATGCTGGAGATGAACTGGCGCTTTGGCCGTAGCCAGTAAACACGATGCAGCAGCAATGAACAGGAGCGGCCACGGCCGCTCCTGTGCTATCTACCCTTCTGCAAGCGCTCGCGCAGCGGCGCGAGCTCGCTGGCATAGCGTTGCCATTCGTCGATATTGCGTGCGTGCACCGGCTCGCGCACCTGCACGCTGCTCAGGGTGGCAGTCGCGGCCGCATTGCGGGTCAGGTCACTGCCACCGCTTTCCGTGGCCAGTCCGCAGCGCTGCAGCACCTGTGCCAAGGCCGCATCCGGGTCGTGCACCATCGCTTCGTAGTCGATCTCCAGCACACGCCCCGGCAGATGCTGCTGCCAGGCCTGCATCAGCTGCGCATGCGCTGCATGGTGCGCAGCCAGGGCGTCAAGCTCATAGCTGTAAGCATAGGAGTCGCCGAACATGGCGCGGTAGTTGGAAAAACACACCGCCATGGGATCGCGCCTGACGTAGACGATCACCGCCTGCGGCAACGCGCGCGCGATCGGGCCTGCCAGCAGGTAATTCGCTGGCAGCTTGTCGATGAAACGGCGCTGCCCATCCAGGCGCCAGCGCGTCTGCCGCAGATAACCGTTGCCGACGGCCGCGTAATCCAGCGTTGGCAGCGCCTGCAGCAAGGCCGGGTCAAGCAGCGCGCGCCCGGCCTGGTCGGCGGCCAGGCGTAATTGCTGGGCAAAATCGCCAAGTTCGCCGGCAGACGCTACCTGCGAATGATTGCCGAGCATGCGCTCAAGCACCGTGGTGCCCGAACGCGGCATGCCGATGATGAAGATGGGCTGTGCGCCCTCTTCCTCATCCGCAGATTCGATTGGCGCGAACGTGCCCGCTGCCGCCAGCCGCGCCATCGCCTCGTGTTGCGCATGATCGGCCAGGCGATCGTGGCGCAGGCGCCGCCACATCGCGGTATTGCCTTGCCGCAGCGCATCCCATGCCGCAGGAAAATCACCGAGGTCTTCCAGCTCCTTGTACAGCGCGAACCACAGCGCGGCGGTGTCCTCGCTGTCCGTTGCCGTTGTTTGCAGCTGCCTGCGCAGGCCATCGACATGGTTGTCGTCTGCACGCCAGCGGCGCAGGCGTGCACGTGTCAGCGCGGCGCGGCCGTGGCCGGGGTTCAACAGCAGGCAGCGCGTGAGTGCCTGCTCGGCCGCTTCCAGCTCACCGTTGAACTGCAGCTGCACGCCAAGGAAGTAGTGGAAATCGGGACTGTCGAATCCCACCGCCGCCGCACGCTGCATCAATTGCAGGGCATCGGCATGCAGCCCGAGTGATTGCAGCACGTGGGCCAGGGCCGCCAGCGTCGGGCTGTCGTTGCAGCGGGCCACGCAGGCGTTGCGCATCAACCGCGCCACGCCCTCGCTGTCGCCAACACGCAGCAAGGCCTGGGCGACGCGCAGCAGCAGCGCCGGGTCGCGATAATCCAGGCTGGCGGCCTGCTGCAGTTGCTGCACGGCCTCGCGCAGCCGCCCCTGTGCCAGGACGGTGCCGGCCAGCATCACCCGCGCATAGGCGTGCGCGGGTTGCTGATCCACCACGGCGCGCAGCTGCCGCTGCGCCTCCGGTATGTCACGCCGGGCCAGAGCGGCCTGTGCGGACTGCCAGGAGGCGCCGGTGTCCATGCCTCAGTTGGACAGGTGCTCGATCGCAGCCACGCTGCCGAGGCGGTCACCCAGCGTGCGCAGCAGCGCCAGCCGGTTGCCACGCAGCGCCGGATCCTCGGCATTGACCATCACCGCGTCGAAGAACGCATCCACCTGCGGGCGCAGGCGGGCCAGGCGGCCGAGCACGGCCACGTAGTCCTTGTGTGCCAGTGCCACACCGGTGTCGTCGATGGCGGCGGTCACCGCCTCGGCCAGCTCGCTCTCGGCCGGTTCACGCAGCAGCGACGGATCGATGCTGCCCGGGATCGCGCCCTCGGCCTTGCGCAGGATGTTGCGGATGCGCTTGTTGGCGGCGGCCAGCGCTTCGGCTTCCGGCAGCTGGGCAAAGGTGCCGATGGCATCGATGCGACGGTCGAAGTCGTACAGCGAGGCCGGCTTCAGCTCGGCGACGGCATTGAAGTGGGTGGCCGGCACGCCCTTGTCGGCGTAGTAGCCCTTCAAGCGGTCGATGATGAAGTCGTACAGCTCGCCCGCATCGGCCTGCACCTTGCGCTCGGCCAGGCCGGCATTGGCCGAAGCCAGCAACGCCGGCAGATCCAGATCAAAGCCCGACTCGATGATGCTGCGGGCCAGACCCAGCGCATTACGACGCAGCGCGAACGGATCCTTGTTGCCGGTCGGCTTCAGGCCAGCGGCAAAGCCGCCGGCCAGCGTGTCCAGGCGTTCGGCAATGGCCAGCACCTTGCCCAGCGGCGACAGTGCGATGTCATCGGCGGCAAAGCGCGGCTGGTAGCTCTCGTCGATGGCCAGCGCCACCGACGGCGATTCGCCACCGGCAACCGCGTAGTGACGACCAGCGATGCCTTGCAGTTCCGGGAATTCATTGACCATGCGCGACTGCAGGTCGTTCTTGGCCAGCTCGGCAGCGCGCTTGGCCTGCACCGGGTCGGCGCCCACCTGCGGCGCGATGATCTGCGCCAGCGCGCTGACCCGCTGCACCTTGTCGGCCACGCTACCCAGCTTGGCCTGGTAGGTGACGGTCTTCAGGCCGTCGCCCATGCCGACCAGACCCTGCTTGAGGTCTTCGTCGAAGAAGAACTTGGCATCGGAGAAGCGCGGGCGGATCACCCGCTCGTAGCCCTTGGAAACCTCGGCCACGTCCCTGGATTCGATGTTGGCGATGCCGATGAACTTCTCGGTCAGCTTGCCGCCGGCATCGAGCACCGGGAAGAACTTCTGGTTGATCTCCATGGTCTCGATCAGCGCTTCCTGCGGCACGGCCAGGAACTCGCGCTCGAAACTGCACAGCACCGCCGCCGGCCATTCGACCAGGTTGACCACCTGCTCCAGGTTGTCGTCGGTGATGCGAGCCACGCCACCCGCCTGTGCGGCGGCGGCATTGACCTCGGCGACGATACGCTCGCGGCGCGCGTCGGCATCGACCAGCACGTTGGCGGCCTTCAGCGATTCAACGTAGTCGGCCGGGTTGCTCAGCCACACCTGCTTGTCGGCCATGAAACGGTGGCCACGGCTGAAGCGGTCAGACGTCAGGCCCAGCAGCTCGGCCGGCACGATGTCATTGCCGTGCAGCAGCACCAGCCAATGCACCGGGCGGGCGAAGGCGTATTCGTGGTTGCCCCAGCGCATCGGCTTGGGGATGGGCATGGCGGCGATGGCCTCGCGCAGGATCTCCGGCAGCAGGCTGGCGGTCTGCGCGCCCGGGGTCACCGAGCGCAGCACGAAACGCTCGCCCTTGGCGTCGGTGGTGCGCTCCAGCGCGGTCCAGTCGATGCCGGCCTTGGCGGCAAAACCCTGCAGCGCCTTGGTCGGCTCGCCATTGGCATCCAGCGCGATGTTCAGGTACGGGCCGAACACTTCCGAGTGCTGCTCGGGCTGCTCGGTTTCCACGCCCGGCAACAGCACGGCCAGGCGGCGCGGGGTCGACAGCGGCTTGGCATCGCCACGCTCGAAGGCCACGCCACGCTTGGCCAGGCCATCGATCACGCCATCGAAGAAGGCCTGCGCCAGGCCCGGCAGGGCCTTGACCGGCAGTTCTTCCACGCCCAGTTCGATCAGCAGCGGCTGCATGCTCATGCCTGCACCTCCTTCGCTGCGACTGCTTCGAGGCGCTTGGCCTCGTACAGCTTGGCCACCGCCTGGGCCAGCGCGCGCACGCGCAGGATGTAACGCTGGCGCTCGGTCACCGAGATGGCGCGGCGCGCGTCGAGCAGATTGAACGAATGCGAGGCCTTGCAGACCTGTTCATAGGCCGGGAGCGGCAGGCCGGCTTCCACCAGCTTCTGCGCTTCCTTCTCGCAGGCGTCGAAGCGATGGAACATTTCTTCCACGTCGGCGTACTCGAAGTTGTAGGTGCTCTGCTCCACCTCGTTCTGGTGGTAGACATCGCCATAGGTGACCGGGGTGCCGTCCGGGCCGTAGGTCCAGATCAGGTCATAGACGTTGTCGCAGTTCTGCAGGTACATGCAGAGCCGCTCCAGGCCGTAGGTGATCTCGCCCAGTACCGGCTTGCACTCCAAGCCACCGGCCTGCTGGAAGTAGGTGAACTGGGTGACTTCCATGCCGTTGAGCCAGATTTCCCAGCCCAGGCCCCAGGCGCCCAGGGTCGGCGATTCCCAGTTGTCCTCGACAAAGCGCAGGTCGTGCACCAGCGGGTCGATGCCCAGCGCCTTGAGCGAGTCCAGGTAGAGCTGCTGGATGTTGTCCGGGCTCGGCTTCATCGCCACCTGGTACTGGTAGTAGCGCTGCAGGCGGTTGGGGTTCTCGCCGTAGCGGCCGTCGGTGGGACGGCGCGAGGGCTGCACGTAGGCGGCATTCCAGCTTTCCGGGCCGATCGAGCGCAGGAAGGTGGCCGGGTGGAAGGTGCCGGCACCGACCTCCAGGTCCAGCGGCTGGATCAAGACACAGCCCTGTTTCGCCCAGAAATCATTGAGGGTCTGGATCAGTCCCTGGAAGGTAATCGAAACGGGGGGAGTCGCGGACATGCTGCCTGAGCCGTACGTAAGGGGTGCGTTAGTATAGCGACCGACCGCGCGATGGCCGCGCCAGCAAGGGGTTTGGGGTGGAAAACGCGGCTGTGGAAGGCACTCAGGCACCGTCACCGCAGGTGGCTATCGCCCCCGGGAGACTGCAGTTTTCCAATATTGCCAGCGCACTGCTGGCCGATGGGCTGGTGGCCCTGCACGACCAGGAGCGGATCCGGTTTTCCGCGCAGGGCGCGCGCAATGCCAGCGAGGTCCACCCGCTGGTGCTGCTGGCCAACCTCAAACTGGCCGCCGCGCAGGGCAGCGGCGAGCTGAGCCTGGAGCGGCTGACCGAATGGCTGGCCCAGCGCACCCACTGCCGCTACCTGCGCATCGACCCGACCCGGGTCGACGTCGCCGGCGCCACCGCCGTGGTCTCCCACGCCTATGCGCGCCGACACCGCATCCTGCCGCTGGCGGTGGACAGCGAGCGCGTGCTGGTGGCCACCAGCGAGCCGATGGCGCGCGACTGGGTGCCCGACCTGCAGCACCTGAGCCGGCGCCGCATCGACACGGTACTGGTCAATCCGCTGGACCTGCACCGTTATTCGATGGAGTTTTTCGGTGTCACCCGCTCGGTGCGCAGCGCCCGCAGCGACAGCCGCGACGGCAGCAACAGCAGCGGCCTGCCCAGCTTCGAGCAGCTGGTGGAGCTGGGCCGCGCCGGCGACGTCAATGCCGACGACCACCATGTGGTCAGCATCGTCGACTGGCTGCTGCAGTACGCCTACGAGCAGCGCGCCAGTGACATCCACCTGGAGCCACGCCGCGACATGGGCCGGGTGCGTTTCCGCATCGACGGCGTGCTGCACAAGGTGTTCGAGCTGCCGCCGTCGGTGATGACCGCGGTGGTCAGCCGCATCAAGGTGCTGGGGCGCATGGACCTGGCCGAACGCCGGCGCCCGCAGGACGGCCGCATCAAGACCCGTTCGCCGGGTGGGCGCGAGGTGGAGATGCGCCTGTCGACCATGCCGACCGCGTTTGGCGAGAAGTGCGTGATGCGCATCTTCGACCCCGACTCGACATTCAAGAGCATCGAGCAGCTGGGCTTCAGCCCGGAAGAAGCCGCTGGCTGGAACGAACTGGTGGCGCGCCCGCATGGCATCGTGCTGGTCACCGGCCCGACCGGTTCGGGCAAGACCACCACCCTGTATTCCACACTCAAGCGGCTGGCCACGCCGGACGTGAACGTGTGCACGGTGGAGGACCCGATCGAAATGATCGCGCCCGAATTCAACCAGATGCAGGTGCAGACCAACATCGACCTGGATTTCGCCTCCGGCGTGCGTACCCTGCTGCGACAGGACCCGGACATCATCATGATCGGCGAAATCCGCGACCTGGAAACCGCGCAGATGGCGGTCCAGGCCTCGCTGACCGGGCACCTGGTGCTGTCCACCCTGCATACCAACGACGCGCCCTCGGCGATCACCCGCCTGCTTGACCTGGGCGTGCCGCACTACCTGATCGCCTCCACCGTCAACGGCGTGCTGGCGCAGCGCCTGGTGCGCACCCTGTGCCCGCACTGCAAGGCGCCAGACACGCTGACGGACGCCGATTGGGCACCGCTGCGTCATGCCCATGAAGCATTACCAGATGTGGTCACGGCATATGCGCCGGTCGGTTGCCTGGAGTGCCGGCGCACCGGTTACATGGGCCGGATCGGCTTGTATGAGCTGCTGCCACTGGGTTCGCGGCTGCGCGCCCTGATCACCCGCGACATGGATCTGGCCGGTTTCAGCAAGGCCGCGGCAGCCGATGGCCTGCGCACCCTGCGCCGCACCGGGCTTGAAAAGGTGGCCGCAGGGCTGACTACAATCGAGGAAGTCCTGTCAGTACTACCGCCACCGGAATGAAGTCCCAGCCGTTCTTGATCGTTGAAACCGGGCAACCGTTCCCGACCCTGCGCCGTTACGGCCGTTTCCCGCACTGGATCCGCGTGGCCGCCGGGCTGGAAGAAGCCGATACCGTGGTGGTCAACGTAGAGCGCGGCGAACAGCTGCCGGAACGCAGGGACTTCGCCGCCACGATCGTCACCGGCTCGGCCGCCTTCGTCACCGACCGCGCCGACTGGAGCGAGCGCAGCGCCGACTGGTTGCGTGACGCCGCCCACGCCGGCATGCCGCTGCTGGGCATCTGCTACGGCCACCAGCTGCTGGCCCATGCGCTGGGCGGCGAGGTTGCCTACAACCCGGCCGGGCGCGAGTCCGGCACCATCCGCCTGGAGCTGGAGGCCCCGGCCGCGGCCGACCCACTGTTCGCCGGCCTGCCGGCCAGCTTCCCGGCCCACGCCACCCACCTGCAGACCGTGCTGCGCGCGCCCGAAGGGGCCACCGTGCTGGCCCGCTCGGTGCAGGACAACTGCCACGCCTTCCGCTGGGGCGAGCAGGCCTGGGGCCTGCAGTTCCACCCCGAGTTCGCCACCCACCACATGCGTGGCTATGTGCGCGCCCGCGCCGACTGCATCGCGCGCCATGGCGGCTGCGCCCGCAGCGTGGCCCGCGACGTCAGCGCCGCACCACTGGCCCGCCAGCTGCTGCGCCGTTTTGTCCGCCACGTACGCCGCGAGACGCATTGAACCTGCGGTTGTTTTGTAAGAGCGGCGCCAGCCGCGAAGCCGGCAATGCTGCAATTTCGGCCATCTCCGCAATCTGACGATTCATGGGTTTCGCGGCTGACGCCGCTCCCACAAAGGCCGAAGGGCCAGCCCATGTAGTGCCGAGCCATGCTCGGCAGAGGCCTTCCCAGCAATCCACCCCGTAGTGCCGAGCCATGCTCGGCAGAAGCCTTCCCGGCAACCCAACCGGTAGTGCCGAGCCATGCTCGGCAGAAGCCTTCCCGACAACCCAACCGGTAGTGCCGAGCCATGCTCGGCAAGAGGCCTTCCCGGTAGAGCCCCTGCCGAGCATGGCTCGGTACTACCAACCGCCTCTTCGCTTCGCGAAAGGGAGGGGGCAAACCCCACCGTTACTTTGTCCTCATAAACCCGAGCCGGGTTTCAGGCGATAATCCGCCCAGCGCCGGCCTGTTGCCCGCGCACTCCCCCGTTTCGGAATTGCAATGAGCGAGATTCGCAAGGTACCGGCCTCCGCCGGTGCGGAATGGCTGCTGACCGGTTTTGGCCTGCTCAAGCGCGCGCCGCTGGCGCTGGGTTCGCTGGGCATCCTGTGGGGCGTCGGCACCTCGCTGGTGCTGTCGCTGTCGATGCTGGTGCCCGCCCTGGGCTCGGTGGTGCAGCTGCTGCTGTTGTTGGCCGGCCCGTTGTTCATGGGCGGCATGCTGTGGGCGATCCGCGAGGTCGACCAGGGCCGAACCGCCAAACCTGCGCATTTGCTGCAGGGCGTGCAGGACGGCCGCGCACCGCACCTGCTGGTCGCCCTGCTGCCACAACTGTTCGCCGCCCTGCTGCTGGGCACGCTGCTGCTGGTCCTGGTCGGTACCGATGGCCTGCAACAGCTGTCGGTGGTGATGGTCAAGCTCAATGAGCTCAGCCAGTCCGGTGCGCAACCGGACCCGGCGCAGATCGAGGCCCTGGTGGCGACGCTGCCGGCCGGGCGCATCCTGCTGTGGCTGCTGTTGCTGATCGCCAGCTTCGTCGCGCTGACGCTTGCGCTGTTCGTGATGCCGCCGCAGGTGATGTTCGAACGCTCCGGTGGCATGCACGCACTGCGCGAAAGCCTGCGCGCCAGCATCCACAACCTGCCGGCGATGCTGGTGTTCTTCGTATTGGCCTTCATCGCCATCTTCGCGATCTATTTCGCGGTGATCATCGTGGCGCTGTTCATCGGCCTGATCGCCGGCCAGGTAGCGGCCATGGCGGTTGCCCAGCTGCTGTTGATGGCGATCCTGATGCCGGTCTTTGCCGGTGCCGTGTATGCGGCGTGGAAGCAGATGCTGGCGCCGGCCGATGCGGCAGGCCCGACCCCGCCGCCGGTCAGCAAGGGCCACGTGTTCGAAGCCTGATCCAGGCTGTCACGCCGCTTGCAGCAAGGCCGCGCAGAGATGCGCGGCCTTCTTGTTTCACACCGTGTCGCGGCTGCGCTTGATCAGGTACATGGCCTGGTCGGCCGCATGCAGCAGGGCATCGACCTCGGCGCCGTCCGCAGGATAGGCCGCCACGCCGATGCTGGCGGCGATAGCCAGGGTGAGGTCTTCGCCATCACGCAGGTAGTGCATCGGCGCCTGCAGCGACTGCGTCACCCGCGCCATCAGCCGATGGGCGTCGTTGATGTCATCAAGTTCTTCCAGCACCAGCGCGAACTCATCGCCGCCCAGCCTGGCCACGGTGTCGTTCTCACGCAGCGCGCCGCGCAAGCGTGCGGCCAGCTCGATCAGCACCGCATCGCCGGCACCATGGCCCCAGGTGTCGTTGACCTCCTTGAAGCGGTCCACGTCCACATAGACCAGCGCGAACATGCCGCCGTGGCGCTGCGCACGGTGATGCGCACTTTCCAGCCGGTCCATGAACAAGGCGCGGTTGGGCAGGCCGGTGGGCATGTCATGCATGGCCAGATGGCGCATTTCCTGCTCCATCTGCTTGCGCTGCTCGACTTCGATCTCCAGCTGGCGGTTGCGCGCGGACAGCTCGCTCAGCGCATCACGCAACGCCACCCGGTGCCGGTACAGCTCCAGGAATACCTGCACCTTGGACAACAGGATGGTCGCTTCCAGCGGCTTGGCCATGTAGTCGACGGCGCCGAAACCATAACCCTTGAGCCGGTGCACGTCGTCGGCGTAGGTGGCGGTGACGAAGATGATCGGGGTCTGCCGGGTGGTCTCCTCCTGCGACAGGATCTCGGCCACTTCAAAGCCGTTGATGTCCGGCATGTAGACATCCAGCAGCACCAGCGCGAACTCATCGTCCAGGGTGGCCTTCAGTGCATCGTTGCCCGATGCGGCCTCGACCACTTCCACGTCGAGCTTGGCCAGCACCCGGCGGATCACCAGCAGGTTGGCGGGGTTGTCATCCACCGCGAGGATCTTGGGGCGCTGCAATACCGCCGGCTTGGTCACGAGCATAATGCTTCCAGCAAAAAGGGAATTTCGGGGAGCGGCAGGCAGTAATCGGCGCCAGCCAGCTCCAGTGCGGCGGCCGGCATCATAGCCACTTGCGCCGTTTCCGGGTCCTGAACGATCAGTGTGCCACCGGAGCGTCGTATCCGCGCGCACCCTTCGGCACCGTCGGAATTCGCCCCGGTCATCAACACAGCCACCAGCTGCTCGCGCCAGACCTCGGCCGCAGATTCAAACAGAACATCGATCGAAGGGCGTGAAAATGCCACCCGCGGGTCGATGCTGAGGGCAAAACGGCCGTTGCGCTCCATCAGCAGATGGTAGCCCGAGGGGGCCACATAAACCCGTCCCGGTTCAGGCAACTGGCGTTCTTCGGCCTCCTGCACCGGCAGGCCACTGCGGCTGGCCAGCAGCTCGCAGAACACCCGCATGTCCTCCGAACCGCTGTGGCAGACCACCACCATCGGCACCGGCAGCGGCCCTGACAGCCCGCCCAGCAACTGGTGCAGGGCCGCCAGCCCGCCGGCCGAGCACCCCACCACAACCGCCTGTGGAGGCTGCCCGGATGCGGTTTTCACAGTAGGCCACCGGCATTGCGGTACAGCCGCAGTTCGGCGTCCAGCGGCACGAAATCGCGCGCGCTCGGAGCGAAACGGATCGATTCGCGGTTGCCCAGGCACAGGAAGCCACCGCGGCTGAGGCTGTTGCGGAACAGGCCGAGCACCCGGTCCTGCAGCGTGTCGGAGAAGTAGATCAGCACGTTACGACACAGTATCAGCTGTGCCTCGGTGAACACGCCATCGCAGACCAGGTTGTGGTTGGCGAAGGTGACCCGCTCCTTCAGCCGTTCATCCAGCTTCATGAAATCGTAGCGGGCATGGTAGTAATCGGACAGCGTGTGGCGGCCACCGGCCGCCAGGTAATTCTCCGAATACAGGCGCGCGTCGCGGATCGGGAAGATGCCTTCCTGCGCCTTGGCCAGCGCTTCATCGCTGAAGTCGGTGGCATAGATCTGGCAGCGATCGTACAGGCCGGCCTCCTTCAGCAGGATGGCCAACGAGTAGACCTCCTGCCCATGCGCGCAACCGGCCTGCCAGATATTGATCTGCGGGTAGGAGGCCAGTACCGGAAAAACCTCGTCGCGCAGCTTGCGGAACACCGCCGGGTTGCGAAACATCTCCGACACCGGCACCGACAGCTTGGCGATCACCTGCGGCACCATCTCGTCCTCGCGCAGCACGCGCGCGGTCAACTCGCTGACGCTGGGCAGGCTCAGCCCATGCGCCAGCGCCAGCACCCGCCGCTTCAGCGAAGACGGCGCGTAACCAGTGAAGTCATAGCCATGCCGGCGCGACATCGCGGTGATGAAGGCATCGACCTCGATGTCGTCGATGTCATCGCGTTGCGCCTGTGGTGTGACCGGGCCTACTTTTGCAGCCATACGCGCATCATCGACAGCAGCTTGTCCAGGTCCACCGGTTTGGTGAGGTAGTCATTGGCACCGGCGTCCAGGCACTTGTCACGGTCGCCGTGCATCGCCTTGGCGGTGACGGCGATGATCGGCAGGTTGCTCCACTGCGGCAGCTTGCGGATCTCGCGGGTGGTTTCGTAGCCGTCCATGCCCGGCATCATGATGTCCATCAACACCAGCTCGATGGACGGGTTCTCCTGCAGCTGTTGCAGCGCCTTGTAACCGTCCTGCGCCATCGACACGTTGACGCCGCGCGCGCGCAGCGACTTGGACAGGGCAAACAGGTTGCGCATGTCGTCATCGACCAGCAGCACCTGGCGGCCGCCCAGATTATTGTCGTCGGACGGCGTGGCGTTGGCACCGCGCGAACCGATGCTGTGCAGGAACAGGCTCACCTCATCAAGCAGGCGCTCGGGCGAACGCTGGCCCTTGATCACGATGCTGTCGGTGTACTGGCGCAGCTTGAGGCTGTCCTCGCGGCTCAGGTCCTGGCCGGAATAGATCACCACCGGCGGCACCGCCACCAGCGTGGCGGCCTTCTCCAGGAATTCGATGCCGGAAATGCCGCCCAGGTTGAGGTCCAGCACGATGCAGTCGTAGCTGTGGGTGGCGATGCGCTCCAATGCCTCCTCACCAGAGGCAACCTGGTCGATCTCGACGTTGTCGGCCTGCAGCAGGCGGGTCAACGCCAGCCGCGAATCCGGATCGTCGTCGACCAGCAACAACTTGCGCACGATCTTGCCGGCCACATCCAGCAGGTGGTCGAACGCGGCCACCAGTGCCTTGCGATCCACCGGCTTGGTCAGGTAGCCGACCGCACCCAGGGCTACGCCCTTGGCGGCCTCATCCACGGCGGAGATGAAGTGCACCGGGATGGCGGCGGTGACCGGGTCATGCTTGAGGTGCTGCAGCACCGACCAGCCGTCCATGCCCGGCAACATCACGTCCAGCAGGATGCCGGTGGGGCGATAACGGCGTGCCAGTTCCAGGCCGCTTTCGCCATCGGCGGCGGCAAGCGCGCGGTGGCCCTTGCGGCGGATCAGGTCGACCAGGATGCGGGCGAAGGCCGGGTCGTCCTCCACCGTCAGGATCACCGTCTCGCCGGCGGCGATGGCGTGGCGGTCATCGGGAATCCAGTCGATCAGCTGCGCGGTGGCGACACGGGCCGGGCCCGGCGTGGGCGCCGGACGCTGCTCGATGGTTGCCTGCGTCGCCGCCACTGCGCTGCTGAGGCCCGCCGACAACAGCGGCAGCACCAGGCTGAAGCTGCTGCCCTTGTCCTGTTCGCTGTCCACCACCAGCTGGCCGCCCAGCAGCTGCGCCAGGCGCCGTGCAATGGCCAGGCCCAGGCCGCTGCCACCGTAGTGGCGGCTGGTGCTGGAATCGACCTGCTCGAAGGCCTCGAAGATCGAATCCAGGCGTTCTTCGGGAATGCCGATGCCGGTATCACGCACGCTCAGCGCCACGTGCTGCGCATCGGCAGCGGCGCCGATGCGGGTCAGCATGGCGTTGTCAGCCATCGCCATATGCAGGGTCACCGAGCCTTCGCGGGTGAACTTGAAGGCATTGCCGAGCAGGTTGTTGAGTACCTGCTGCAGCTTGGAGCGATCGGTGACCAGCGCTTCGGGCATCGACGGGTCCACCTCGATGGCGAACTCCAGGCGGTTCTCCATCGCCATATGGCGGAAGTGGCGTGTCACCTCGCGGGTGATGGCGTCGACCTTCACTTCTTCGCGGTACACGTCCATCTTGCCGGCCTCGATCTTGGACAGATCGAGGATGTCGTTGATCAGGCGCAGCAGGTTGGAACCGGAGTCATGGATGACCGCGGCGGCCTCCACTTCCTCCGCGTCCAGGTGGCCGCTCTCGTTCTCGGCCAGTTCCTTGGACAGGATCAGCAGGCTGTTGAGCGGGGTGCGCAGCTCGTGCGACATATTGGCCAGGAAGTCGGTCTTGTACTGGCTGGCGCGCGCCAGCTCCTGCGCCTTGAACTCGGTCTCGCGCTGCAATACCTGCAGCACGTCCTTCTGTTCGTTGAGCACTTCGGTCTTCTGCCGCAGCTCTTCGTTGGAGGCCTGCAGTTCCTCGGCCTGCACGCGCAGTTCTTCTTCCGACGCAGACAGGCGCTGGGCCTGCTCTTCCAGCTCGACGGTCTTGCCCTGCAGTTCTTCGTTGGTGGCGCGCAGCTCTTCTTCCTGCGCCTGCAAGGCCAGCTGCGAGACCTGCAGTTCCTCGGCCTGGGCACGGGTACGATCCAGCAGCAGCTGGGTCTCGTCGGCGCGGCAGATATTGTCCAGGCCCAGTGCCACGGTCGGCAGCACGGCGTCGATGAAGGCTTCCTGGGTAGTACTGAAATGGCCGAAGGTGCCGAACTCGAACACGCCCAGCAGGCGGTCCTTCAACAGCAGCGGCACCGCCACCAGGTGGCGCGGCTGCGCCTCGCCCAGTGCCGAGTGCACGCCGAAGAAGTCATCCGGCACCTGCTGCACGCTGATGCGCTTGCGCTCCAGCGCCGCCTGCCCGATCAGTCCGTCGCCCAGCCCGTATTGCAGGCCCAGGTGCTTGCGCCGCTGGAAGCCGTAGCTGCCTTGCAGGCGCAGCAGCTTCTCTTCCTCGTTCCAGGCGAAGAACACGCCGATCGGCGCCTCGATACGCGGCGCGATCTGCGAAACCAATGCCTGCGCGTAGTCGTCCGGGGTCTGTGCAACCTGCAGTTCGCCGCCAACTTCACCGACACTGAGCTTGACCCAGTTGGCATCACGCGACTCCAGCGAGTTGCGCCGGAAGACCTCCAGCGCTCGGGCGATCTCACCGATCTCGTCACCGCGCTGCAGGCCGGCGATTTCCACGTCCAGCTCGCCATTGGACAGGCGCGTCATCTTGTCGGTCAGGCGGTTGATCGGGTTCACCACCAGCCGCGAGATCATCCACAGCGCAAGAATGATGATGATGAAACCCAGCACCAGCAGCACCAGCGAAATCGTGTGCGCGCGGGCGATCCAGCGGCTCATCTGGCTGCGGTCGCTGAGCAGCTGGGTCATCTCCGCGTCGTAGATCTCATCCAGCGCGTCGGCCAGCGCATTGCCCTGGCCGCCGTTGCTGAGTGCATCCAGCTGCTGCACCTGGGTGAGCGGGGCCGCGCCGGCCGCTGGCCGCAGCACCGACATCACTTCCTCATCCCAACGGCTGGCCTGCAGCTGCGTGCGGCGCAGGCGCTCGGCCACCGCATCGGTGCCGGCGGCGGTCAATGCCGCGGTCAATGCGGTGTCACGGCGTGCGCGCTGCCTGGACAGCGCGTCCATATGGCTCTCGCCATCGCCCAACAGGTAATTGCGGACGGCGATCTGCTGCAGGCGCACAGCCTGGATCGCATCCTCGACCTGACGGATCACTTCGATCTGCACGCCCTCGTGGCGGCGCGCGTCATCGTCGCGTCCGGAGGTACGGTAACTGACCACGCTGGTGGCCAGGAAACAGAGGAAAACCAAGCCAAATGCCGCCAGCATCTTGCTCAGCAGGGGCACATTGTTGATCCAGCTACTCTTCTTTTGCGTCATGCAGGGGTCCCCCGGGGTGCTACCACGCCTGCCAATCCGCGCGGCCTCTTTTCAGTGAAAATAGCGCAGATTGCTGACTACCGCCTGCTACGGTTGAATCAGGGCGCCGCCGTCTTGCCCTGGTCGCGCGGCTGCAGCCAGCGGGCCGCATGGATGCCCAGCTCGTAAAGGAAACACATGGGGATCGCCAGCATCAGCTGGGAGACCACATCCGGCGGGGTCAGCACCGCGGCCAGCACAAAGATACCGACGATCGCGTAACCGCGGCCTTCACGCAGCTGCTGCGGGCTCACCCAGCCCAGCAGGACCAGGATCACCATCGCCACCGGCAGCTCGAAGCTGGCACCGAAGGCAAAGAAGATGGCCAGCACGAAATCCAGGTAGGCATTGGCATCGGGCGTGATGGCGATCACATCCGGGCGGAAGGTGGTCAGGAAATGGAAGACCGCCGGCAACACCAGGAAAAAGGCGAACGCACAACCGATGTAGAACAGGGCGACCGCCGAGCCCAGCAGCGGCACCGCCAGGCGCTTCTCACGGGCGTACAGCCCCGGCGCCACGAATGCCCAGGCCTGGTACAGCAGCCATGGCACCGCCACGAACAGGGCGGCGAAGAAGGTCAGCTTCAACGGCGCGAAGAACGCACCAGCCGGATTGGTGGCGATCATCGATTGCCCGGCCGGCAGCTGCGAGATCAGCGGCGTGGCCAGATGGGTGTACAGGGTGCGCGAGAACGGCATCAATGCCAGCAGCACCACACCAAGACCCAGCAGCGCGCGGACTACCCGTGAGCGCAGCTCGATCAGGTGCTCGATCAGGCTGCTTTCGTTGAAATCCGCCGCGCTCATGGGCTGCGCTCCTGGCTGGCCGGTGCCGGCACGTCACCCAGCGGGATGCTGCGATTGATCTCGGCATCGGTGGCAGCCTGGCTGTCGACCGCCGCCGTCGGCTGCGAGGGCTCGGATTCTGCCGACACAGGCAGCGCAGCTTCCGGCGTGGCGGTGGGCGCGACCGGCCGCGGCTCGATGGCGCGCGGTTCGATCACCCGCTCAGCGGCCGATTCCGGCAACTCCACCTCGCGCTTGAACGCATCGGCCTGCTCACGCACCTGCCCGGCCTGGTCGTGCAGCCCGGCCTCGGCCTGCTGCATCGACTGGCGTACATCCTGCAGGTTGCGCTTGAGTTCTTCGGCATGCAGTTCGCGTTCCAGCTCCTGCTTGACCGAATCCCACTGGTTGCGGGCACGACGTACCCACAGCCCGGCAAAACGCGCTGCCTTGGGCAGACGTTCCGGGCCGAGGACCACCAGGGCGACCACTGCGATCAGCAGCAGTTCGCTGAAGCCGATATCAAACACGTCGAACGCTCAGGATCAGCGCGCGTCGCGGTCGTGCTCGGCCTGCTTCTCGCCGCTCTTGGCGGCATCGCGCGATTCGTCGCCCAGCTGTGCAGCCGGCTTGTCCTCGTCACGCATACCTTTCTTGAACTCTTTGACCGCACTGCCCAGATCCTTGGCGCCGCTCGTCAACCGCTTGGTGCCAAACACCAGCAGCACGATGACCAGCACGACCAACCAGTGCCAGATGCTGAAACTGCCCATGATCTGCTCGCGTTATCTGTGTGGAGGTTGTTGAGCATAGCGCACAAGGTATTCGCTGATCGCTATGCCAAAGGTCAGTTGCCGCCGTCCAGGCTCTCGGTGCGGATTTCACCTTCGGAAACCGGCTGGAAACCCTGCTGCGGCGCCGGTTCAGTCGTGGCGTGCTGCAACGGCGCGGTGGTCGCGGTATCGGTACCGGTGGTGGTCGTGGCTGCCGGTGCCTGCACGCTGACCGCATTGCTGCGCGGCGCGCTTGCCGCCACCGGTGCGCCGCTGCCCTGGGTACCGCGCTTTTCACGCGCGGCGTAGGTGGACTCTTCCAGGCGGTCGCGGAAGGACACCACGTCGGACGACGGCGCAGTATTCAGGCGGCCTTCCAGGATCATGCGCGGGGTGGTGTTCTGGCCGTAGGCATCGAGGTTGGCGGCGTCGTCGATCTGCAGGGCCGCGCCATCCAGCGCCACGCCAGCAAACAGACCGCGGGCGCGCGACCACGACCAGATCTCGGCCTTGAGCTGGCCATCGGTGGCCGCAGCGGCACTGCGACCGACCGGGCCTGCGGCGACACCGGCGTCGGCGCCGAGGGTGAACTTGCCGTTGACGATATTGTCCAGGCTGCGGTCGTTGCGGAACACCAGGATCACGTCCGAAGACTGCACGCCGGCCTGGAAGCCAATGCTGCCGCCGGTAAGCTTGATGAATACGGGGTTGGACCAGCTGCCATCGGCCGTTTTCACCGACATCAGGCCATGACCACGACGCCCACCCAGCACCAGGCCGGCCTTGATCGTGTCGGGGATGACGATGATGGCGCGGCCTTCATCGAGCAGCTTGTCCGGGATCGCCTGCTCGGGGATGTCCTGGATTTCATTGAGCACCCGCACCGCATTGCGGGCGCGCTGATCTTCCTGCGGACCGGCCACGGCGGTGGCGGACAACAGGCTCGCGGACAGCAGCAGAACGAGGCACGGCAGGCGGCGCATGGGTAACTCCGTAGGTCGATGCATAGAAAGATAGCGCAAGTGCCTGAAATTAGTAGCGTGGCTCTGAATAGCTGGTGAGCGGGCGTGAGGCACTACAGCAAACCTGCTGCGCTCCCTTCCCCGCCCATACCTGCGAAAATGGCCGAATGTCCGACGCACCCATCACCGCGCTGCTCGCGGTCAATCTAGGCACGCCCGAGACACCGACCGCTCCTGCGGTGCGGCGCTATCTGGCCGAATTCCTCAGCGACCCCCGCGTGGTGTCCATCCCCGCCCTGCTATGGAAACCGCTGCTGCACGGGCTGATCCTGCCCCTGCGCAGCGGCCGTTCGGCGCAGAAGTACGCCCAGGTCTGGTTGCCCGAAGGCTCGCCGCTGGCGGTCTATACCCGCCGCCTGGCCGAGGCGATGCAGGGCCAGCTGCCGCAGTGGCGGGTGCGCGAGGCCATGCGCTACGGCGAGCCGGCCCTGCTGCCCGCGCTGGATGCATTGGCCGCCGAAGGCATGCAGCGGATCGTGGTGCTGCCGCTGTATCCGCAATACTCCACCACCACCACCGCCTCCATCGAGGACCGCGTCCAGCAATGGCAGGCACGCAATCCGACGGTGACGGTGCAGACCATCCGCGACTACGCCGACGACCCGGCCTGGGTCGCGGCGGTCGCCGCCTCCATTGCCGATTACTGGGCCGAACATGGCCGCGGCGGCAAGCTGATGTTCTCCTTCCATGGCATCCCGCAACGCTTGGCCGACGCTGGCGATCCCTACCCGCAGCGCTGCGAGGCCAGCGCCAAGGCCATTGCCACGGCGCTCGGCCTGACCCGCGATGACTGGGAGCTGGCCTATCAATCGCGTTTTGGCCGCGAGCGCTGGCTACAGCCCTACGCCGAGCCGCGGCTATGGGAACTGGCCGAAGGCGGCATCAAGACCCTGGACGTGGTCTGCCCGGGTTTTGCCACCGATTGCCTGGAAACCCTGGAAGAAGTGCAGATGGGCTTCACCGAAACCCTGGCCGAACGTGGCGCGCGCATGCGCTACATTCCCTGCCTCAATGACAGCAGCGCCCATGCCGCTGCGTTGGCCGCGCTGGCGGCGGCGCAGCCGGCATGAACGCAACGCCTTTTGAACTGCAGCTCGATGGCATCCGCGTCGCCGGCCTGCGCGCCGGCAACCCGGATGGCCTGAAAGTGCTGGCCCTGCACGGCTGGCTCGACAATGCAGCCAGCTTCCTGCCGCTGGCCGCGCAACTGCCCACGCTCGACCTGGTGATGGTCGACCTGCCCGGCCATGGCTACAGCGACCATCTGCCGCTGACCACGCCCTACACCACCCCGCACGCGATCGTGCAGACCCTGGCCATTGCCGATGCACTGGGCTGGGAGCGCTTTGTATTGCTGGGCCATTCGATGGGTGCGGCGATTGCCAGCCTGGTCGCTGCGGTGGCCGGTGAACGGGTGCAGGCACTGGTATCGATCGAGGCCCTGGGCGGCCTCACCGCCCCGGCCGGGGAAACCGTGCAGCGCCTGCGCACCTATGTGGAAGCGATGCTGAAGCTGGACGCCAAGCAGCTGCGGGTATTCCCCGACCTGAGCGCGCCGGTCCGCGCGCGGATGATGGTCAACCAGCTCAGCGAGGCCTCCGCACGCCTGCTGATTGAACGCGGGGTCAAAACCGTCGACGGCGGCTGGAGCTGGCGCAGCGATCCGCGGCTGATGCTGCCCACCGCCGTGCGCATGACCGAGGAACAGGTCTGCGATGTGGTCAGCGCCATCCTCTGCCCGGTGCAGGTGATCTACGCCACCCCGGCCCAGCCTTACTTCCCGGAACCGGAACGCAGCCAGCGCGCGGCGTTGCTGCCCGATGGACGCCTGCACACCCTGCCCGGCCATCACCATGTGCACATGGACGACCCCGGGGCCGTCGCAGCGATCATCCGAGACTTCATCGCTGCATTGCCCGACGCCAGCTGAATAAGACACCCGGTGTGTACGCCACCGGGTTCAGTAGTGCGTACGGCAGCCGATAACCCCGGCATTGCCGTAATCGAGAAGAAGTCCCGCAGCCTCGCAACGGGTGCTGCGCGTCCCACCATCGCATGCTCCCCCGCCCCGCCCTCCGGCCCGGTGTCATCACCGGCCTGATCCTGCTCGCCTGCTGGCTGGGTTGGACCACGACCAGCGTAGCCGCGCTCGGCCACCGCCCCGGTGGTGACGAAGCGGCGGTGACTGCGCTGGTGGATGGACTGCGCGCACAGGGGCAACTGCCTGCAACGGCCGCGCCGTTGGCAATCCGGCTGAACACGCCCGGTTGCGATTGCGTACAGGACGAGCAGGCCTGGCAACAGCTCAACATCGCGCTTCAGGCACACGGCGCGCGCACCCTCACCCTGACCACCACCGCCGCCTACGAGCTGCTGGTGCTGGCGGCCGATGGCCACCCGCTCTATGCCGGTCCGCTGCGTCCGTCGGCACTGGCCTGTGGCCGCAGCGATGCAGCTTTGGCCAGCTGGCTGCCGGCCTTGCTCACCGAACGCAGCCCGCCGCTCTTCCTTCCCTCCCGCTGTTCCTGTTGACCAGGAGTTCCCGATGTCCGCTCGCCCCCACGCCACGACGCCACCTCCCGACGCCTATTACACGCAGCTGGCCTGCGCGGCGGACCGACTGTTCCTGTACTTCGGCCTGATCCTCGGCCTGGCCTCGCTGGCGCTGGCGCTGTGGTCGGGGCAGTGGCTGCCGTTCTACGCCGTCAGCCTGCCTTCGCTGGCGCTGATGGCGGTGCAGATCAAGCTGGCACCGGGCAGCCTGCTCAGCCGGGTCACCGTGGCCTTGGTGCTGATGGCGCTGGTCGCCGCCACCATCCAGCAGGCCAACGGCCTGGTGGAGATGCATTTCGGTGTCTTCGTGGTGATCGCGCTGCTGCTGTACTACCGCGACTGGATCCCGGTGGTGGTTGCTGCCGCCGCGATCAGCGTGCATCACCTGGCCTTCTATTGGCTGCAGACGCGTGGCCTGCCGGTACGCGCCTTCGCTGCGGGCAGTGGCTTCGGCATCGTGTTGCTGCACGCATTGTACGTGGTGGTGGAAACCGCCTTCATCAGCGCGATGGCGGTGCAGCTGCGCCGCCAGGTACTGACCCTGGGCGCAGCGCCCGCGCGCCTGCGCGCGATGGTGGATGCCATCGCCAGTGGCGAAGACAGTGACGCCATCGGTGACGACCATCGGGTCGCACCCGGCAGCCTCGCCGACGGCGTGCTGCGGATGCGCCACCAGCTTGCCCAACGGCACCAGCAGGAAACCGCCCTGCACCACGAGAACACCCAGATCCGCGCCTCGCTGGACGCCTCCCGTACCGGCATGATGATCGCCGACAACGAGCACATCATCCGCTACGTGAACCGTTCCGTGGTGGCGCTGCTGCGCAACCAGCAGGAAACGCTGCGCAAGGCCTTCCCCGACTTCAACGTCGACACCTTGATCGGCAGCAGCATCCATCGCTTCCACGCCAACCCGGCGCGCATCCGCGGCATGCTCGACCAACTGCAGAAGCCCCACAACGGCCAGATCAGGATCGGTCCGGTACATTTCAGCCAGGTGGTGACGCCGGTGTTCAACGCTGACGGCAGCCGCAGCGGCTTCGCGGTGGAGTGGCATGACCGCACCCAGGAACTGCTGCTGGAGAACAGCGTGGCCGACATCGTCGCCGCCGCCTCGGCCGGTGCGCTCGACCAGCGCCTGCAGACCGTAGCCGAAACCGGCTTCATCCAGACCCTCACCACCGGCATCAACCAGCTGCTGGAGGTGGTCGCCACCACCACCGGTGAACTGCGCGCGATGCTGTCCGCGTTGGCCGCTGGCGACCTGGACCATCGTGTGCGCGGTGACTACGCCGGCGATTTCGAGGCGATGAAGATCGACGCCAACCTGACCGCCGAACGCCTGACCGGGATCGTAGGCCAGATCAAACAGTGCTCGCTGGCGATCAACAGCGCCGCCCACGAACTGGCTGCAGGCAATGACGACCTGTCGCGCCGCACCGAGCAACAGGCCGCCAACCTGGAGGAAACCGCCGCCTCGATGGAGGAACTGACTTCGACCGTGCGCGAGAACGCGGCGTCGGCCCGCCACGCCAACCAGCTGGCAGTGGGTGCGGCCGATGTCGCCGCACGTGGCGGCGATGTGGTTGGCCAGGTGGTCGCGACGATGCAGGCGATCGAGCTGTCATCCAAGCGGATTGCCGAAATCATCGGCGTGATCGACGGCATCGCCTTCCAGACCAACATCCTGGCACTGAATGCCGCAGTGGAGGCCGCGCGTGCCGGCGAGCAGGGCCGCGGCTTCGCGGTGGTGGCGTCGGAAGTCCGCAGCCTGGCGCAGCGCTCGGCCACGGCCGCGCGCGAGATCAAGGAGCTGATCGTCGATTCGATGGGCAAGGTGGATGATGGTGCCGCGTTGGTGGCGCAGGCCGGCAGCACCATGAATGAGATCGTCGGTTCGGTACAGCAGGTCAGCGACATCGTCGCGCGGATTGCGGCAGCCTCGCAGGAACAGTCGGCCGGCATCGAGCAGGTCAATCACACCGTCGTGCAGATGGATGAGACCACCCAGCAGAATGCCGCCCTGGTGGAAGAAGCCAGCGCGGCCGCGCGTTCGATGGAAGCGCAGGCAGATGCCTTGGCGGAGGCGGTTTCGGTGTTCCGCTATTCGGCGGAGATTGAGGCTGAGATCGGAGTGATGCGGCGGGCGGGATGAGGTTGTTGCAGCTGGAAGGATTGCCTTTGTTTCTGCATTTTCTTTTGCTACGGCTGTTGCAGAGATAGAGATAGAGATAGAGATAGCAGTAGCAGGAGCGGGAGCAAAGGCACCCCTCCCTAGCCCTCCCCTTGCCTACGGCAAAGGGAGGGGACGGAGCATGCACTTGGCAGCTGCTTCGACGCCGGCAGCGCCCGCCGTTCTCCCTCCCTTTGCCGCAGGCAAGGGGAGGGTTGGGGAGGGGTGCTTTTGGCTTTTGGCTTTTGGCTTTTGGCTTTTGGCTTTTGGCTGTTGGCTTTTGCGTTTTGGCGTTTCGTGTTTGGGTTTCGGGTTTGGGGTTTTGGGTGGTGGGAGAAGCG